>JADFNF010000049.1 GCA_022563485.1 Fidelibacterota bacterium
TGTGGATAATCTCGGCAACGTGGGCATCGGGACGACCACCCCCGCTACGGCACTGGACGTGACCGGTACGGTGACGGCCACCTTTTTTGCCGGGAACGGCTCAGCCCTCACGGGCCTCGCCTCCAGCCCCTGGGCCACTAGTGGCTCCACCATATCCTACTCCGCAGGCAATGTGGGCATCGGGACGACCAGCCCCGGCGCACGATTGGAGATCTTGGGAACCTCTACGAATGCGAGCGACTTGCTTATCAAAGGGCCCAACACGGATATCGGAATGACGATCAATAATACGGGAACCGGGGGGCGGGCCTATGCTTTGAACGTCACCGGCAACGGTTCTATTCAGGGTGGGGGCAAACTCCAAATATTAGATGTCGCCGCGAATACGGCCCGGCTCACGATTGACGGCACCGGCAACGTGGGCATCGGGACGACGACCCCCACCGCCAAGCTGGAGGTGGCGGGGGGCGTGAAGGCCGACAGCATCTTGTTAACAACGCCTGCCGAGCGGTGGTATTCCATACCGGCCGCTGCCTTTAGACCAGCAACCACCCAATCCGATACACTCACTGTGGACTCCCTTTACATAACATTTTTTGGTCCTACAAATGTCATCTATATCTCCCCCGTTAATCTGCCTCACGGGGCCACCATCACAGAGTTTCAGGCTACTTTTGCCGATACCGGTAGCAATAATATGAATGTCGATTTAACCCAAGTGCCCTTTTCGGGGTCCAGTTCGGTTATCTCGGCGCTATCCAGTACAGGCACAGGTACCCAAACACAGACAAACACCCTCGCTAATATCGTGGATAACCAGAATAATATGTATGTGGTACGCGCCGCCTGGACAACGCCAGGATTTGGGGGGAGCTGGCAACCCAAGGACGTCAACCTTCAAGGAGTTCGCATCAAATACACCGTCACCCAGCCCCTGCCGTAACGGGTTCAATGGGCCTGCTGGTTATGAGCCACCAAAACTTTGCTAAGGTTTCACCTATGAAACATTCGATCCTGCAACGTGTCGCGCTGACACTGGCCATGACGCTGCTGTGGCCCCAACTCGGGCTGGCCCAGACCTTCGACATCCCCGCCAGTGTGGTGGGCAGCGGCGGGGGCACGGTCGCCAGCGGGTCTTACAGTCTATCGGGTACTGTAGGGCAGTCTGCCGTGGGCAGCGTCACCGGCACCACCTATGGGGTAGACGCTGGCTTCTGGCCCCAGGTGCAGGCGCTGACGGCTGCCCCTGCCGCCATCCACATCATTGATAAAAGTGGTGGTGGCGATTACACGACCTTCGCCGCAGCCATAGCCTCCTTGGCTGGCGGTATCTCCGAGCCCATCGTCTTCATCGTCAAGGATGGCGGCGATGGAATCTACAACGAGCAGGTGACCATAGGGGCCATCACCGGGACCAGCGCGGCCAACACCATCACCTTCCGGCCCGATGGCGCCAACACCAACGACATTACCCTGGTTTTCGATGCCATCGATGCCGCCGACAACTGGATTGTCAAACTCGACGGCAGTCAATATATCACCTTTGACGGCTTCGTTTTCCAGCCATTGGACCCCAATTTCTCACGAGCCATTCATCTGGTGGGAGACGCCGATAACGTCACCATTCTTAACAGCATCTTCAACGGCTCCACGGCTGCGGTGGACGACCTCCAGCAAACCCACATCTATGCCGAGGGAGCGAGCGGCGATGTTCCCGACAGCACCATCATCTCGGGCAACACCTTTAAGGATAACAGTTATGGTATATACATGGTGGGAATTTCCGGTACGGAGGCTGGCTTCACCGAGATCGTTGGCAATCATTTCGAGGACCAGTATGCCCAGGGTCTTTACCTAAGCTACTACGATGCCCCCGTCATCGGCTGGAACACTATCGTCTCGCGCCCCGGCGCCAGCTCCTTCGAGGCCATGACGCTCCTGAACTGTATCGATGACACGGAAATCGTGTCGAACATCATCGACTCGGGCGGGGACCTGGGCCTGCATATCATATCCAGCAGCGGGAGATTCGGCGTCGAAGGGCTGATTGTTAACAACCTCATTCGTGTCGGAGGGATCGCCACGTCGGTGGGCATCAAGATTGACGGGGGCGATTACTGGCATATCTACCATAACACCATTGATATCACCGGCACCAGCGCCTCGGCTGGCCGGGCCTTTGATCTCCAGGCGAGCACGGTAGGTCAGCTTGACCTACGAAACAACATTTTCGCCAACACGGGAGGCGGCTACGCCTTCTATGTGAACGGCGGCCTTGAAGCCCGAATCACCACCAGCAACAATAACCTTCTTTACACCACGGGGACCAATATCACCTACTGGAATCGCGTGGACCAAAAGACTCTGGCTGAGTTCCAGGCCGGCGGCAAGCATCTGAATTCCATCTCGGCGAACCCCCTGTTTATCTATCCCGACACCCTCAACTATCGTCTCAGGGACGACTCTCCAGCCATCGGTCTTGGGGATCCGGACAGTGATCTACTGGACGCGGCGGGGGGCAACAGCGACCTCGAGGACAACGACCGGCCTAGCGCGGGTAGTGTCAATCCCGATGCCGGGGCCTACGAGAATGCTCGGGGTACACCCTCTGAGGATGCGCCCCCCGACCCGCCTGCGGTGACCACCGGTCTGCCTGCGCGGATCAGCGCTACTGCCGCCCTGCTGCGGGGCAGCGTGAATCCCCGGGGCCTGAGTACCGATGTCTACTTTGACTACGGCCTCACCACCAGCTACGGCGACACGGTTCAGGCTGCCCGTAATCTGGTGGGTGCTGCCGACACCACCGTGGGTGCCCGACTGAGTGATTTGACGCCCGGTGCTAGATATCATTACCGGTTGGTGGCTACCAGCAGCACCGGAACCACCACCGGGGGGGATATCACATTTGTGACCCCCACCGATACCACCGTGACTGTCGATAACCGGTTAGTGAGCGGCGATGCTGCCGTGACTTTCCCCAGTGCCGGAATTTTGCTGGACTTCACTTTCACCGGTACGCCGGGGTCGAATATCATTCAGGTTATAAAGTTCCGAGCGGCCCCTGATGGTGTTCTACCGGAAAATTTTGCCTTGTTTGCCAACCGATATTGGGAGTTCAACCATATCGGACCGGGCACCTTTACCGTAGCTATCACCTTCAACCTGGGCTTTGCCGGGGTGAATAGCGGTAATCTGGCGGGGGATTTCCGATTGTTGCGTCGTGAGAGTGGCGGTACGGGAACCTGGTCGGTCATCGTTCAGGCGGCCACAACCCTCACCGACAGCACGATGACCTTCACCGGCATCGGCGGCTTCAGCCAGTTCACCGTGGTCAAGTTTGTCCCCGATGTTGCACCACCGGCCATCTCCTCGACCATATTGGTCACCCCGGGACGGCCCGTCGATGCAGGGATTCCCCTCGAGATTACTGCCGCTGTGACGGATGACCGGGGCGTGGACCGGGTCAGTCTCCACTATGCCCAGGGTGGGAGCAGTGATTTCAGTAACCCAGTGGTGATGAGCGCCTCAGGGGCCGACAACTACACGGCGACCATTCCGGGCGCAGCGGTCACCCATAACGGGCTGATCTTTGTCATCCGGGCCAGGGATGCAGCTGCCAATGCCGATTCTTCCGCCATCCAGTTTGTGCCGGTGAAATTCGTCTCCGGCGAATTAACCCTCGCGAACATACCGGGCGCCTATACCTCGGGTTATCCCAAAGACCGGTGGCGGCTGCTCTCCGTACCGGCGGACCTGGATGCCCCCGCTGTTGCTGATGCCATCGGCGCCGAATTGGGCGCACAGACTGACGAGACCTGGAGAATATTTAGTTACGTCAATGAAAACTACGTTGAAAATCCCCGCAATTTCATAGCCGGTGCCGCCTATTGGCTCTACCAGCGCGTGGAAGACAATATCCAGTTCGAGGTGGGCACCGGGCGGACCCACGATCTTCAGGCCCCAGACATCACCGTTGGCGCGCGGCAGTGGAGCCTCATCGGTAATCCCTACCCCTTCCCGGTAACCGTCGTGCCGGATACAAGTTTTTTCGGTCCCTTGGCCTACCAAGGCGATGGTGGATCTGAAGGCTGGAGCGAAGTGACTCAGCTGCGGCCCTGGGGCGGATATGCCGTCTTTAACAAGGCCCAGTTCACTCGGCCCCTCATTTTAAGGGCCGTGCCCTTGGCTAAACAGCTGGCCAAAGGGAACGCGGAACCTTCCGATATGTCGGGTTGGGTGCTTCATCTGAGGGCGGTTGGGCGGACCTACAGCGATGGGACCAACGCCATCGGGCGACGGGCCGGGGCCACGGAGCAGTTGGACATCTACGACGATCCTGAGCCACCCTACATCGACGGGTACATCTCCCTAGCCATGGAACGCCCAGAGTGGGGGGCGAACCTTACCCGGTGGACATCCGACATCCGGTCATTACAGGAAAGCGATGGAGTCTGGGATATGGCTCTCTACAGCAAGGGTGAGTCCGGTCCTATTCGACTGACCGCCAACCTCCAGGGTGAATTCCTGCCGGGAGGCCGTATTGTTCTTATGGACCTCATCACCCGGCAGGTGGTCGATCTTTTGCCGGGCAGTGCACCCCTTGTAATCACCGACTACCGGGAGGAATTTCCCTACCATCTAAAGATCGTGGCCGGGTCTGCGTCCTACGTGGAAAGTACGACCGAAGAGATCCTAGCGAGCCTACCAGCTGCGTTCGCCCTGAAACAGAATTATCCCAATCCATTCAACCCGACCACGCGGTTGGAGTATAGCGTCTTCCGACCGGCGCGGGTGTCCCTCAAGGTTTATAATATCCTGGGACAGGAGCTGGTGACGCTGGCGGATGGCTGGCAGGATTTGGGACATTACACGGTCGTCTGGAACGGTAGAGACCGGTTTGGCAGCCAGCTGGCCTCGGGCATCTACTTTGCGGTCTATACGGCCGAGGGCCGGAGCATGACCCGGAAGATGGTGATGATGAAATGATCCGGAGTGATAAGGACTGGTGGCTGTCCCGCAGCCCACACCCTGCGAGGGAGCCTGGTGAATTGGGGATTTAGACTCGTTGCTATCATGAGGCACAGGTGGTTGGTTTCCCTGATGTGCGGAGCTGTGCTCCTTGGCGGCTCCGAACTTTTAGCCCAGGAATTCTCCATCCTGTTTACCGCCAGCGCCAACGGCAATTACCAGAATTGCCACTGTCCCGATGTTCCCCTGGGGGGGCTTGATAAACGGGCGCAACTTATCGCGTCCTACCGCGACGGGGATCCGGATGTCTTGGTGGTCGATAATGGTGACAACTTCGTTGATTACTTATCCCCGGGGGTGGAAGGGATCATCATCACCGCCTTTGACCTTACCGACTATGATGTGATCAATATCGGGGACCAGGATATCGCCTACGGACCTGCGGCCTACTTTGAATTATCGGCCTTGATCCAGACCCACGGCGAGGCAGTGACCATTCGCAAGGGGAGCATGACCTATTCGGTTCTGCCCATCCTGGACCCTGACGCCACACGATTTTACCCCGATTTTATTTTTGAGGATTTTAGTCTCGCCAATTATGAGCAGCAAATTGAGCTATGGCTTGAGGAAGACTTGCCCGCAAAGACCTTCCGGGTGTTGCTCTCCCACGCCGGGTTTGACGCCGACCGCAAACTGGCCCAGAAGTATCCGGCGATCGATCTCATCATCGGTGGCCATTCCCAGACGGTGTTGGACACCCTCGTCACCGTGGCGGGGGTGCCTATCGTCCAGGCTGGCGGGAATGGTGGCTACGTGGGCGAAATTAGGTTCTCATCCGGGGCCGGTGAATTCAGGGTGCTTGAGCATGTGCTCCATCCCCTCAGGTTAGAGCTGCCCGGCCATCCCGAAATGATGAAACGCATTGATCAATACAATCGTGGCGAATGAGCTATCGCCACCCCTTCAACCCCGGAGAAAACTGATGAAAATGAAACATTTCACGGTCATGCTCGTGATGCTCTCGGCCAGCTACGCCCAGGTGACGGTCGGGGAGCAGGCACCCACTTTTTTCCTTCCGCTGGAAAGCGGGGAGTCCTTTTATATGAGCCGGGTCATTGGACCCAAGGCTAGGGTCGACGAGCAGCGACAAGCTATCGTCATCAGTTTCTTTGCCACCTGGTGCATCCCCTGTAAAAAGGAAATCCCCCAATTAGAGATATTACAGAAGGAATTTCCAAACGCAGGCTTCTACCTGGTAGGTGTGAACGAGGCCAAGAGCCTCCTCTCGGCGTATATCGCAGAATTCGATGTAAAATTGCCGGTACTGGTGGACCGGTACGGCGTCGTGGCCAAGAAATACGGCGTGGTAGATGAGCAGGGGGTGGGTAATCTCCCCACCCTTTACATCATCGGGGCCGATGGCCAGGTGGCCTACCACCATGTGGGATATAAGGAGGGAGATGAAAAAATCTATGCCGGGATTCTCGGCGATCTGATACCTGAATAAACGTCGACCTGCTCCAGGAGTCCCCGGCTGCTACCTGCCTCCGGTGCCTAGGAGTGGGGCAGGGGCCCCACTGACCGCTCAATCGGGTAGCTCCATAACGACCCGGAAGCCGGTCTGAATGAACTGGTACGCTGGCAGTGCGCTGCTGCGGGCGGCGTTGCGGCAGGCGCGGAGGAAATAGCCCCATGACCCACCTCGTATGACGTGGTATTTACCTTCCGCAGGCCCGGTAGGATCGGTCACTGCGACCGTGGGGTATTGAGGCTCATAGTAGTCACTGCACCACTCCGATACATTGCCGTGCATGTCGTAGAGACCCCAGGCGTTGGTGCGCTTGCTGCCAACTGGATGTGTGTGCTCATCACTGTTAGCCGCATACCAGGCTATTGTACCCAACTCGTCGGTGATGGTGGAAAATCGGGTGGTGGTGGTTGCGCGGCAGGCGTACTCCCACTCGGCCTCGGTGGGTAGGCGATAGGTTCGGCCCTCCAGCTCCGAGAGCCGTTCGCAGAAGGCCACCGCGTCGCGCCACGAAACCTTCTCGACAGGCAGATCGTCACCCTTGAAATGACTACGGTTGGCACCCATCACAGCCTGCCACTGGGCCTGGGTCACCTCGGTGGCGCTTATGCGAAAGGGGCGCGTGAGCAGCACCGCGTGCTGGAACTCATCCGGCTGGCGGCCCTTTTCCTCTGGCGGGCTACCCATGTCGAACCGGCCCGCCGGAATATAGGCCAACCGCATTCCGAGCGTATTGGCAATCAGGTTGCCAGGATCGCTAACCGGGCCGGTTGTGCAGCTAGCAAAGCTGCCGGCAATGAGGGTCCCGAAAACGAACCCCGCGAGTTGCCGCACTCGTTTGACCCTCAAATGCTAGGCCACTAATCCTTTGAGGTTGGCCTGCAGCTTTTCATTGGCCTTCATCATTTCATCCCAGGTCACTTGGCGGTGCGCGTGGCCGGCCATGCGGCCCAGTATGGCCGTCAGGTTGCTCCGCACACTGGGGGGCACGGTCGTGTTGGCGAACCGGCCCTTGGTGACATTGTCGTAGAAATCGGCGATATTGCTCACGACGCCATCGGTGTAGAGGTTGCCCGTACTGCCCCCTTTGTACGGCGTATTGCCCCGGATACCCACGTTACCGAAGTAGTTGGTGTCTATCGTGCCGTTGGCCCCATACATGCGGCAGATGATGCCGCCGTGGCCCCGGCCGAACCGCTTGGAGTTGAAGCTGATGGTAACATCGTTGGGGAATTCGTAGATGACAGCGAAGCGGTCCCAGTAGTCATCGGGGTCGCCCCCCACACTATTGCGCCCACCGGTGCCGTAGGCGCTGATGGGCTGGTCATCCAGTATCCAGGTAGCAACATCGAGGCAGTGGATGTTCTGCTCGACGATGATGTCGCCGGACAAGGCCTGGTTCGACATCCAGTTGCGCAGGCGCGCCTCATCACTGCCCGGCGTGGTTTTGATCTTGATCGGTCCGTCATGGTAGGTGGCCTCGCCGGAGACGATGGGTCCGATGTCGCCATATTGGGCGCGTTTGACTGCCTCACGATAGAGGGCATTGGCCCGGGTCTGGAAATCCACCAGGAAACAGAGTTGGTTGGCCGTGGCCTTTTTACCGCTTTTGGCGATACTGAGGCAGCCGGGCACGTCGACTCCCAGGGGCTTGGCCTGATAGACGTGGCGGCCTGAGTCCACCGCCGCGGCAGCTTGCTCAGGGTGAAAGTAAGGTGGACTCTCGATGGCCACCGCATCCACCCGGCTATCCAGCAGCTGGCGGTAGCCTGAAAGGCCGGTGTAGAGACGGGCATCGCCGACTTGGTACTTTTCACCAAATTGGTCCACCCGATCTTGAAAATAGTCCGCCCCAGCCACGATGTTGAAGCCCCCATGCTGGCGGAACAGGTCGGCGATCCAGGTCCCCCGGTCGCCGCAGCCGATGATCCCCAGATCGATCTTCGAATTGGCCGCGAAGCCACGGACGAGTTCAGGTTTGATGATGGCAAACGACAGTGCCGTCGCTCCGGCACCGGCAATGAATTTCCGCCTGGACATGCGCTTATTTGGCGGTTGAGGATTCGCTCCCTGTGCTTTCATATCCGGGTCCCTTCCGATTTTTTAGTGACCTAATTCAACTTCCAATCTACTCTACTCGGGGTCACAAATCAATTCGCATGACGGTCTATTCGCCTGTCCGGCATGAGCGTTGGACCTTACCTCATTATCCCCTAAATGGGTCTTGCTTTTTCATGGGCACCATCCTAGACTTACCCCGCGCTATCGGGGGAATCCCGGTTTCAAAGATCAGTAAAGAGTTGGTCAACCGGTCATCATTCCTTGTCAGGTATGTCTATATATTGATGGATGGGGCCAGTGGCGGGGAATCACAGCAGAATGTTTATCATGGTGGATGCGATGGGTCCGGGCACCTTACAGAATATCACACGTCAAGTTTGGTTAAGCGATAGCACTCCAGCCCCGTCATGAGCGGTCGCTGCGATGTTTTCTGCATCGGCAACGCGGTGGTGGATGTAGTGGTCCGGACGGTAGAAGACCTGCCCCCGGCGGGTACCATCCGCATGGTCGAGCAAGTGGAGCAGGTTACCGGTGGAAACGGCATCAATACGGCCATGGCCGTGGCCCGCATGGGTAAATCCGTGAGACTTGGCGCCGGGATTGGTGCGGATTCGTTTGGCGCGCTCCTGCGCGAAGCGGTCCGTAATGCAGGTGTGGACGATACCAATCTCATCGCTCTACCGGGAGAGCAGACCGGGGTAACGGTTGTGCTGGTACAGCCCGGTGGCGAACGCCGGTTTCTGCATATGCTGGGGGCTAACGGCAGTTTTTCTCAGCAGCACATCGACTGGAGCGCTGTTGAGGGCGCCCGGGTCTGGCATTATGCCAGCACTTTCGTGTTGCCAGCCTTTGACGGTCCCCCCCTGGAGAAGGCCATCGGCCGGGCCCGGGCGCTGGGCTGCCGCATTTCGCTGGACGTGTGCTGGGATGTGCAGGGTCGCTGGCTTGGTTTGCTTCAACCGGTGCTGGCTGGTGCCGATTTTCTGTTTTGTAATTTTGAGGAAGGCAGCAAGCTGACCGGGGAACAGGAGCCGGAGGATATCGCCGAAGATCTGCGTCGAATGGGTGTGGCTATAGCGGTGGTAAAACTGGGACCGGCCGGCTGTCACGTGGCCGGTCCTGAAGGCAGCTTTGCCAGCCCCGGATTCGACGTGACCCCAATAGATACCACCGGCGCGGGAGATTGTTTCGCCGGGGCGTACCTTTCGGCCGTATTGGATGGGTTTGATCTGGAACAGGCTGCGCGGTTTGCCAACGCCGCCGGGGCTCTCGCTACTCTGTCATCGGGACCAGCGGGCATACCGATGCGCTCCCAGGTGCAGGACTTTCTGACTGCACGGGGGTAATCAGAATCCACCGCGTTAAACCTATGCCAAACGACCTGTTACAAAACAAAGTAATTGTCATCATCGGGGGCACCTCCGGCCTGGGCCGGTCGGCAGCTGCCGCCTGCGTGGCAGCGGGGGCGAAAGTCGTAGCGGTTGGGCGCGACCCGCAGAAGGTATCGGAGACCGAGGCACATTTGGGTGATGGGGCGCGGGTCGTGGTGGGTGACGCCACCGATCCTCGAACCGCATCACAGGCCATCGAAACCGCGTTGGGCGCTTATGGCGGTTTTCACGGCGTGTATCACGTCGCTGGTGCCAGTGGCCGCCAATGGGGTGACGGCCCGCTGCACGAAATCACCGATGAGGGCTGGGAGCTGACTTTTCGGCATAACCTGACGGGGCTGTTCTATTCCAATCGCGCCGCCGCCGCACAATTCATCAAGCAGGGTACGGGCGGCAGTGTGCTGAACATGAGCTCCGTCTTGGCTTGGTCGCCTTCTCCCGGCCACTTTGCCACCCATGCCTATTCGGCGGCGAAGGCGGCCGCCATCGGAATGACTCGATCGTCGGCGGCCTACTATGCTCCCCTGAATATCCGTTTCAATGTCATCGCCCCGGGGCTGGTGGAGACCCCCATGTCCCAACGTGCCGCAACCGATCCGGCCATTGTAAATTTCATAGCCGCGAAGCAGCCCCTGGATGGTGGCAGGCTCGGTAGACCGGAGGACCTGGATGCCGCCGTGGTCTATTTTCTATCCGATGCGTCCCGCTTTGTCACCGGCCAGGTGATGGCCGTTGATGGTGGCTGGTCGGTGAGCGAGGGGCCGCACCCTAAGTGACCACCGGCAGGAAATCATGAGCGGCCGAGGGGCGGTACAGCCCCCAATTCATGTTAATAGGATGGAGCGCAAATGACACCTGGCGCCAGATATATCGAGCGCTGCCGAGAACTGCTTGACGTGGTGACGGCACAGCTGCCGTTGATTGAACAGGCCGCCGGCTGGTTCGCTGAAACGATCCTCGACGGCCGGATGGTGCACCTGTTCGGGTCGGGCCATAGCCGCATCATGATCGAAGAGATGTGGCCCCGCTACGGCTCGTTCCCCGGTTTCCATCCCATCGTGGAACTCTCCCTGACCTACCATAACCAGGTGGTGGGCGCCAATGGTCAGCGACAGGCCATGTTCCTGGAAAACACACCGGGTCTGGCCCAGCGCATTCTGCGCAATTTCGACCTGAGCAGGCGTGATTCAGCCCTGGTGGTTTCCTCAAGCGGTGGCAGCATAGTGCCGATCGAAATGGCTGAAGAATTTCATCGTCGGGGTATCAAGGTCGTCACTATCATCAGTAAGGCCCATGCTGAGGCCACTCCGAGCAGGCACCCCCAGGGCATCAAGCTCCAGGAGGTGGCCGACCTTGTGCTGGACACCGGTGCGCCGGTAGGAGATGCCATGGTAACCATTGACGGCCTGGATAATCCAGTGTCACCGGGCTCCACCATTGGTGGATGCCTCCTGGTAAACGCCATCAAGGCGGAAGTGGCCGAACGGTTGACACGCGCCGGCCAGCCCCCCACGGTACTGACCGGCCCGGCTCTGGTGGGAGCGGAGAGGGCGTCTGAGCTGTTTGAAACAGCCTATGATGAGTATGCCCACTCGCTGGCCAAACTCTATGAAAACGTAGGGAGCAGGAATGCTTGATGTGCTCATTCACGAGCGCATTCCGACATTCGCTGAGGTTGATGTGCTGGTTGTCGGCGGCGGTTCGGCGGGATGCTGCGCAGCAATGGCGGCCAGAGAGCATGGAGCCCTGCAGGTGGCGTTGGTTGAGCGGTACGGATTTTTAGGAGGCGCCTCCACGGCGGTTCTTGATACCTTCTACGGTTTTTTCACTCCGGGACCTGAGCCGCACAAAGTGGTGGGTGGCATCCCTGATCGGGTGGTTGACGCCCTGGATACTGAAGGCGCGGTGATGCTGCGTCCCAACACATACGGCGCTGGTACCGGCGTGACCTATAACCCTGAGTGGCTCAAACGGATTTGGGATCAATTGCTGAGTCGTGCGGGTGTCCGGGTATTACTGCACGCGTTCATAATCGATGCCGAGACCGATTCGACGGGGCGTATCACGGGTGTGGTCATCGCCACCAAAGGAGGGATTTATCGTATCCTTGCCCGGCGCTTTATCGATTCCTCGGGCGATGCGGACTTGTGCCATTTGGCGGATGTCCCCTACGAAACGGC
>JADFNF010000229.1 GCA_022563485.1 Fidelibacterota bacterium
ATCTGGCGTCCGCTGGCCACATAGCGGGCTTGCTCAATAGCCGTATCAATATCTTCAATGAGACTGGACAATCCAGTCCGCACGATCAGCACCGGGATCGTTTGCTCAACCTCCTGGGAATCAGCCTGGACTCGGACTGTAATGGTATAATCCCTAGCCTTCAATTCACGGGTGTCAAGGGGGATCAAATGGGAGGTGATAGCGCTAGTAAGGCTGAGGGTATCATGTAGGGTGGCGATAACCTCTTTGTCCTGGTTCAATTTGTATTCCAACGGCGCCAGGATGGATTCCGGATAGGGATTACGAATCACCAGGTAGAGGTAAACGGAGTCCACGTCATCGGTGATTTCGTTCATTGTAAGGGGCGTCACCCGTGGGGCCCCCCCGGGCTCTCCCTCGACTTCAGACACCAGCATCATGTCACCCAGGGCAAGTTTGTCAGAGGGGTAGGAAACACTTTCGAGCTCGCTCCTGGCGGTATGACGGCGCCGATTATCCAGATCCACCAGGTGGGTCACGATCTCGTATTTACCGGTAGGCAGGACCATATTCGCGGAAAAGTAGTAATACTGCTCGCTCGACTTGGTGTCCTTGAATTTCGCCTCAATAACCTCCCCTTCCCGGATGAGCGTTCCACGAACGCGCTCATCTTCGTCGATAGCAAAAATGGATATCTCATACCGGGCTCTAAATTTGTCATCGTAACGAACGAACACCAGCTGATCAAGGGCTATTTTAGTATAGATGCTGACTTGGATCGAATCGGGATGTGATACGGGTGATCGGATGACGGTCAGGGTGAGGCTCGCTAAATTGCCGTCCCCGCGTTTTCCCATGGCCCCACCTAGACCTCTGGCTTGGGCAAATGAATGCGCGGGTACCAGTGCAAGACCTAATAGCAGGAAGAGAATAGGGTATCGCTTAATCAAAATGCGCGCTCCAGTTGAATCGGACAACGCCCTCCTTTGTTAGGAACCAGACCCATCTGTCCGTCGGCACGACTGCATAGACCACATCCGAGGGAAGTCCTTCTTGGCGGTTAAAAATGAACTGGCGCGTTCCTGTACGATCCTGGACTACCGCACCTTGTGAGGTTGCCAACCAAATGTACGATCCATAGCCGCTAATTGCCAGAATCTTGGCCTCGCTTATGTGGAGGATAGGCATGATTTCGAAATCCTTATCGTCCGGCCCATGATGAAACACCAAATTATTGGCCACCACGTAGAGATCCTCACCCGTACCCCACAGGCTGATGGCGGGCAGACGGGACACCCGCCGCCACTCGATTGCTCTACCCCGCTTATACTCGTAGATTCCCTCGGCGGTTCCGGCATAAAGGAGATCACCTGTGCTGTGGAGGGCATAGACTTCAGTCAGCGGGGAGGCCGAGGACAGACTGTCCTGTGGCACCACGCGGCGGGTGGCCGGATCAATGATGTCAATGCCCCGGTACGTGGCCACAAACACATCCTGCCCATGTCTCTCCAGGTCCCATATGGCCTGGTCCCGCAAACCGGCATTGACACCGATGGCCCCCCACTCATCCGTTTTCGTGTCCAGCAGGACGATGCCGTTCATCGTCGCCAGCCATAAGTTGCGGCCCACTCGAAGCATGTCGTTGATCCCTACATCCCGGATGGCTTCCGAGGCCAACGAGCTATAGTGACGCCAAGTGGAGACCTGTTCATCGAACGAGCTGAGAAAGTAGCCCCCTCTACTCGCCGGTTGTGTACCCTGGCGACGAAAGGCATTATCGGCAAACCAAACCCGATCTCCATCGAGGAAAAAGGTAATCACCCGTTTGGGCACGATGCCCGCCTGGAACGCCACCAGTTGCTTGGTGAAGGTATCGCCACGAAACAAAACCCCGAGGTCAGTACCGAACCAGACTTGATCGTCCCGGTCCTGAATAACAAAGAGAGGCACAGCCGTCATAAAGCCCGGCCCCAGGAACTCGTTAATGCTTGCACTCCACTCGCCGGTGGTGAACCAGCCCATTAAACTGGGCGGATCCAAAAAATCGGCCCGACTAACGTTCCAGGTCACCGGGTTGTCCGGATAGACGATATCCCGGCGCATAAAATCGCCGGTGAAGGCATTAAGCTGGGTATACACACCATACATATCAATCCATATACCGTCAAAGCTGCCGCCAATCCGGGCCACAGATTGTCCCCGAAAATTATCGGGCAGCGCCATGAACGGCACGTGGCGCCACTCATCATCGGAAGGCATTCGAAACGCGATACCGTCGTGGTGCACCACCCACAGGGCATTGGTGGTCAAATCGTAGTAAACCTGGTGCAGCCTCCGAGAGGGAAGACCCATGTTGATTTCGAATTCCAAAGACAGCTGCCTGTTGAAGTAGTCAAAGAAGATGACTCCATCGAGAGTGCTAAAGTAGATCCCCTCAGGGCTCTCCGAGCCGGACGTGATGGCGGCCATGCTGGGAAAGTACTGCCAATCTTCCGGTTCGGAGAACGTCTGTTGGGCCTCGACGCTGCAGACGTAGCCCAACAGGAGCAAGGTGAGGGCTGGCAGGGTGCTTACTCTAAGGTGAGTCATAATGCAACAGCAGCCCCTCAAGCTTTTCCA
>JADFNF010000230.1 GCA_022563485.1 Fidelibacterota bacterium
GCTAACAGCGTGAGCCTGAGCTGGGGCGGATCCACCTTCAGCCAATTGGAACAGGACGTCGTCGATTATGCCTGGGGCATGGGGACCATTATCGTGGCGGCGGCGGGCAACGGCGAGTCGACCACCCGTCATTTTCCGGCGGCTTACAATCATGTGCTGTCGGTAGCTGCCACCCAGATAGAAAATGACGAACTGGCCCGGTTCTCAAGCTTTGGGTCCTGGGTGAACATCTGTGCGCCGGGCATCGGTATTCTGAGCACGCTGCCGAACGACTCCTATGCCTTTTTTAGCGGCACGTCCATGTGCACGCCCATGGTGGCCGGGGCTATTGCCCTGATAAAAGCCCGGTTTCCCACCGATGCCCCACACGACATACTCTTGCACCTGGTAGCCGGCGCCGATAATATTGATGACGTTAATGCCGATAAAGCCGGTCTCCTGGGCTATGGCCGGTTGAACGTTCTGCAGGCCCTCACCGGCCCGACGACCGCACCGGATCCCATTTTGACGATGACACCGTCTTTCTCTGACGAGGATGGCGATGGCATTGCCGAACCGGGGGAAACAGTCGAACTGACCGTTGCCCTGGAAAACCAGTTTCTCGGAGGGCCAGCCGCCAACCTCAGTCTGGTCCTCCGCAGTGATGATTACGCCGTGCAGCTCCTCACTTCCCAGGTGACCCTCAACAGTACGATTGAGCCCCTGACCGGCGCCAGCACGCCCGTTCCGTTCACTTTCTCCATTGCGGCCACGGCCATACCCCACCGGGCGGTCTTCACCCTGGAGGTGACCGGGGCGAACGGCTATGCCGACACCTTTACTTTCTCAACCCCCATCGGCCGGGCGCCCATCCTCCTCGTGGACGATGACGACGGCGGCAACAATGTGGAGTCCTACTATTTCGACAGCCTCGATTCCCTGGGGATGCTGTTCACCTATTGGTCCCACATTGACCAGGGGACGCCGGCGGACATTCTGGCCAATTATTCCACCGTCATTTGGTTTACCGAATGGGCTTTCCCTGCGCTGGATGCCGTCGACCGTGCAGCCCTGGGGACCTACCTGGGTGGCGGCGGTCGCCTGTTTCTCTCGGGTCAGGATATCGGTTGGGACCTGAGTGACCCCACGGGGACCCAGTTCCTGGAGTCGAGCGGGGTCTCGCAAGCGTGGTACGAGAATAATCTGCATGCACGCTATATTGCCGATGATGCCACCCCCAATGGTGGATCAAACATCAAGGTCACCGGAATAAGCGGGAATGCCATCGGTGATGGTCTGTCTTTTATTATCAACCAGCCGGGCCTGCCCCCTGAATTTCAATTCCCCAGTGTCATCGAGCCGCTCACCGGCGCCCAGGCCATCTTTCACTATCCGGATGACAGAACTGCCGCCACGCTATGGTCCGGCGCCCATAGGGTCGTGAATTTTGCCTTCGGGTTTGAGGCCATTACCGATCCCCATGCCAGGTTCGTAATCATGGATAGGGTAGTCGAATGGTTGAATGATTTAACGATTCGACATACCCCTTCTGCGGGTACATCGAGCGCCACGCAAGGGGTTGAGATTGTAGCCGATGTGGAGACATCTTCCCAGATAGTGGACTCGATTGCCATTTACTGGTCCCTCGATGGGGCAGCCCCATTCCAAATTGAAGTCATGACAAACTTGACCGGTAGTCGAACTTACCGGGGCGTTATTCCGGCCCAAAATCGGGGCAGTACGGTCTATTATTTCATCTTCGCCATGAATAAAAGGAATTTTTATCAAACCAGCCCCCAGGGTGCGCCTCGCAACATGCATAGCTACCACGTTGGACCTGATATTGTCCTGTGGGAGGATTTTGAGAGCGGATTGGATATCTGGTCCATTGAGGCAGGGTGGGACCTCATATCGCCGGGTCATACAGGCGCCTTTGCCATTACCGAAAGTCCAGCCGGTTCATACGACAACGATCAGGAATACATCCTTGAAACCAGGGAAGGGGTAAATCTCAATTCCCGAGAGTTGGTATTTCTCTCCTTCTGGCATCAGTATGATGTTGGGCTGGGTGATACAGCTTTTGTTGAACTCACCAGAGATAATGTATCATGGTCGGTGGCCAAGACTTTTACCGGAGACAAAGTCTGGGAACAGGTCTACATTCCCTTAAGCAGTTATGCTGGCACGGAAGACATTCGTTTTCGGTTTCGATTCAAAAGTGATGGTGAGCATACGGCTGACGGATGGACCATTGACGACATTACCCTTCAGTTGGATACGGTTGTGACCGTTGCTCCCATCCAGAGTTTTGCCTTGATGCAGAACTACCCCAACCCCTTCAATCTTACCACCGTCATCGAGTACCACCTGCCAAGGGAGGGCGATGTCAGCCTCACGGTTTATAACATCAGGGGGCAGGTGGTGCGTCGACTATTGAAGGAGCACCGGTCCGCGGGGATCCATACCTTCACACTGAACGTCTCCGGCCTGGCGTCCGGAATTTATATCTACCGCCTGGAGGCCACTGGCTTTAGCCGGGCCCGCAAGATGGTGCTCTTGAAATAATCCCCACCCCGGCTCGGCGTGGTGTCAGCGATGAGAGGGATCA
>JADFNF010000050.1 GCA_022563485.1 Fidelibacterota bacterium
CAGCTCCGGGGGATTCCCATACTCATGAATAAGAGCAAAGGTGGGCGATGAAACCGGATCGTCCAGCCCGAGGGCCTCTGCTATCCCCTTAATAAATGTGGTCTTACCACTGCCTAATTCACCGTGCAGGGCCACCACCTCCCCAGGCCTCAGGTACCTCGCAAACTCCCCACCAGCTCGCTGGGTTTCCAGGGGGCTGTGCGTGCAGGCCCCGCTCCATCCATAGGGCTTTTTTGAGGACATACCGACGCTATACGTTCCGGGAACGCAGGGTCGCCACCGGAACGATCATCTCTTCCAGGGAAATACCGCCGTGTTGGAAACTGCCTTCAAAACGCTTCACATAGCGGTGATACTCGGTGGGGAAGACAAAAAAGTTACGGTCGCGCGCAATGATGTAGTTGGTGGTCACGTCTTCCGCCGGTAGGTGGTAGTCGGCGGGGCGCTTGATGGTCAGTCCCCCTTTTTCGGGGCTCTTGAGATTGCGGCCATATTTATAACGAACCCCCGAGGATGTCTGCCGGTCGCCCAGAATGCGCGCCGGCTTGTCCACTTGGATGCTCCCATGGTCGCTCGTGATAACCACGAGCGTATTCTCCCACCGGCTGATGTCCTCAAGCAGCTCGCGCATCCATGATTTCTCCAGCCACGAGCAGATGGTGGCGCGATATCCGGACTCGTCGGGCAAAAGCTCCTTGATCACGTCGCTTTCGGCCCGGTGGTGGGCCAACAGGTCCACAAAGTTCACGACCAGGGCCAACAGTTGGACGCTCCCATACTCCGGCAGGCGAGCCAGTAGGCGCTGGCCCTGATCGGCGGTGATGATCTTAAAATACTTCATCTGAGTTGCACCGAGGTCACTGCGCTTCAGGTAATCCTCCAGGAACTTCGACTCAAACTGGTTAAGGCTCGTCTCGCTCTTCCACATATCGCCCCAGATATCGGGATACCTCCGGGGCAGCTCATCGGGCAGCAGCCCGCTGAAAATGGCGTTCCGCGAATAGGGCGTCGCCGTAGGCAGGATCGAAACGTGTACCTCATCTTCAATGGCGAAGGACTCCTGCAGGAGTTTCCGCATGGCCTTCCACTGATCCAGCCGCAGGCAATCCACCACCAGAAATACCACCCTCTGGCCGGCCTTGAGGTGGGGGGCCACGAAGTTATCCAGCACCTGATGGGAGAAGACCGGCCCAGCCCCCCCATCCAGCCAATCCCGGTATTGGGTCACCACCAACTGCCCGAAGCGTTGATTAGCCGTCAGGTGCTGCTCTGATAGCAGCTGCCCCAGGCTCAGGTCCCGGTGGTTGTCAAACTCGATGTCCCAGTCGGTCAGCTCATGGTAGATGGCGATCCAGGTCTCCAGATCGTTGGCCATGTCGACCCGTTGGCTCAGGTCCTGGAAGACTTCCAGGTAGCGACTGGCCGCCTTGTCACTGCGGATACGGGCCCGCTCCAGGGTCGACTTGCAGGCCATAAATATTTGGCTGGGATTCACCGGCTTGGTCAGGTAGCCGGCGATATCGGCGGCGATGGCTTCATTCATGAGCCATTCTTCTTCATTCTTGGTAATCATGATGATGGGCAGCGCCGGGTTCACGGCCTTGATCTCCTGCAAGGCGCGAAGGCCGTCCATGCCGTCCATCATCTCATCCAGCAATACCAGGCTGAAGTCGCCATTTTTCACCGCATGCAGGGCGTCTTCGCCGGAATGGACCGGCGTCACGTCATAATCCCGCTCTTCCAAAAACAGAATGTGGGGTTTGAGCAGATCAATCTCATCATCCGCCCACAGGATGCGGCCGCGTTGGGTCGTCTTTTTTGTCATATGCCGGGTCATTCCCTCGTATTTGGAAGAAGTATACTACTGAAGCGGGTTAGGAAGGAATAAAATTATTTCGCCGTCAAAGTCCAGGCCCCATCCCAGTCTGAGCCGGGCGGGCTGGCTTTAAAATGGCCACACCGGTCGATGTAGACCCGGCTGGGAGTGTTGGGCCGCTTGGGGAACGTTTCTTCCAGTGGTTCTGAGGCCGTAAACTTTTCGATAGCCCCATCCCACTCTTGATTGCGGTAGAGCTCCAGGCCCTCCAGGTAAATAGCACGCATGCGCACCTGATCTTCTGGCAGCTCGCCGGGAAGGGCCATGATCTCAACCGCCTCAATGGCCTCGCTTTTACCCACAACCTTTACCTTATCGATATAGCGCCACTCGAACTTATCCAGTCCGGCCAATTCCAGGGTGGGCAGGGTGGTCTGGATGTAGATTCCATACTGCTTGGCCGAGGCCTCCAATCGGGCAGCGGTGTTCACCACGTCGCCCATCATCGTATAGTTCATACGGGTCCGGCTGCCCATGTTCCCAGTCACAATATCACCGGCGTTGATCCCGATCCGCATGCGCATTGAATGGATCAGCTCGGGCCATTTCTCATCTTCGGAGGCCCACTTCTCACGCAGACCGGCCAGCGCTTCCTGCATTTTCAGCGCCACCACACAGGCCCGGTGGGCATGGTCCTCAAAGTGAATGGGTGCGCCGAAAAAGGCCACGATGGCGTCCCCTTCATATTTATCCAGGGTCCCCTGGTGCTCCAGCAGAATATCGGTCATGGCGGTGAGGTACTCGTTGAGCAGTTCCACCAATTGGGTCGCCGTGAGGACTTCAGAGAATGCGGAAAAGCTGGCGATATCGGTGAAGTAGGCGGTGCGAATCCCCGATTCCCCACCCAGTTCCGGTTGCTGCTTCCCCTCATACATTTGATCGATGAGTTCGGGGGAGATGTAGGTGCCAAAGGTATTCTTGAGGAAATGTTTATCCCGTTGTTCCAGGACAAACCGGTACAGGACGATACTGCCATAGGTCAGGATGATTGAGGCAATGCCCGGCACAACCGGTATAAACATTGAGGCGCCAATCTCCGGCGTACCGATCAAGAAAAACTCAGGCAGCGATGTCATAAGGGGCCTCAGGATGCCGGTGCCCATCATCTTCGGGAGCCAGAGGAAATCACTGGTAAAGAAACCCAATGCAATATCCAGAAAGGCCAGCAGTTCGAAGAGCACGATCACACCGCCCAACACAGGAGAAAGCCGCTGGATGAGCAGGAAGGTTACCAGCGCGAGGATGGCAATGATCAACAGGTTGGCCCCCAGGGACTTCCAGGTCAGCTCCAGGGTGCCACCGGCTATGCGGATGTAGTTTTGGTCAAGGATGGTTTGGATAGCGTTGGCATGTACCTCCACCCCGGGCATCAGCTGCTGCATACCGGCATAGTTATAGAAGGGGGTGGTCTTGACGTCCAATAGAATATTCACGGAAACGCCAATAAGGACGATTTTATCGAGAAAGGGGCTCTCGCCCACAAAACCATACAGATCACTATCGAGCTTGAAAAAGTCCATCCAGTCGGAATCTTCCTCGATGACGCGCAGGTCAAACTCGGCGTCATCCAAAACATTTGCAAGGGGGTATCGGTCAAAGGTTTTCCAGGCGTCCATGTCTTTTAATCCGGCGCCGGAAGGGGGGCCATAAAAATTCACCATAAAGGTGGGCGTTCCCCCGTAGGTCTTGATGATCACCGGGCCGTAGCGAACCTCGTACCGCTTACCTGTAGGCCGCAGGAGAGTGGTGTCTGGAATGTCCCAGTAGGCTTTTAACGCCTTCAACGCCAGCGGCAAATAGGATGTATCGGGCACATGAGCCATGCCGAAGGCGAGAGCATATTTGCGGTAGGCTTGGTCAAAGTCCTCGATTGTGTTCACCAGCCCCGTCTCCGGACCCGCCGCCATCAGGCGATCCACGGGTCGCATAATGTACTCGGGAGGTCTCCGTGTCGGTTCACTGACCAACTTGGAGCCCAGCACCACCCGCGTCCCCTTGCCCTGTGCGTAGCGGATGGCGTCGGCCAATACATCGTCACCGTGGCGAAACTGTATGTCGCTTCCGGCCCGGTTCAACGCCTCCAGATAATCGGACTTGGCGTCCGGACTATCGAACTCAAGATCGAAAACGATCACCCGGGCGCCGGCATCGGTCAGATTACGCACCGCCCGCGCCCAGATGTCATCCCGTGGATAGGGCCAGGGATAGGGGACCAATCGCCAGGTCTCGTCATCGATATCGACGATGACGACTTTGAGGCTGTCCCGCGGAATGGGCCGGCGGGCACTCCAGCCGGAGATCGGTCCTCGGACTTGGGCGAAGGTGAAATCCAGCACCTTATAGTTCAGCAGGTCAAACAGCCCCATGGCGTGGAGCAGCGTGACCAGCAGAATGGAAACGCCGGTCCACAGGAGGCCGGCGCCGGAAGCTGAAAGTAGTTTCTTGAGACCCAAACGAGACGTTTAACTAGAATCTATATTGCAGGTTGGAGGTTATGATGGAACTACCCACCGATCCTGAGATGCCTTCGATCTGCTTGGTCCTGAACTCCAGGGATGTCACCCAGCGCAGGTTGTCCACCAGCAGGACTTCCAGGCCCCCCTTGATCCCCAACCGGCTGAAGTTTGGCGGAGGACTGCTATCCTCCCCACTGCCGTCCGCATTACTGCTGATCCGATTGAAGCCACCGCGCACCAGCAGCTTCCCGTCCAGCAACTGATAGCGAGCGGATAAGGCGATGCTGATCAGTTGCTGGGAAATGAGGGTTGCACCTTCGCCAAACTCGGACGTATTGCTGGCCAGAGCCAGATTGGTCCTGAACTTAGGGGTCAAGATCGAGTTGGCTGACAGGGATATAATATTCGAGCTGGCCGCCGGTGAGTTGGGCGTGGTGTAGAGGGTGTCACCCCGTTGGCGGTCGGAAATCTGATCATTGATGTCCGTGTTGGCCAGGTTAAGGCTCAGGTCGTGGGAAGAACCCGCCAACTGCAGCCGGTAGGTCAAGCCAAAGTTGGTCGACTTGGTCAGCGTACTGTTCCGCCGGTCGATATACGTATCGTCAGAATCCGTGTTGCTGATGGTGTCAAGAAAGGCAATACCGTTGTCACGCCTATAGGTTCGGGTCCCCAGTGACAGGCCCGGCAACCCGAAGCCGAGATTGAGGGTCCCGCTCAGATTCACCGTCACCGTGGACGTGATGTTATCATCTTTCAATTTCACAATGTCATCATCAGTGGAACGGTACATCAGGGATAGAAAAAGCTTGTTGCGAAACAGGCGGATGCGATCTGAGAGACTACGAATCCGGACATTCTTCTGAATATTTGGATTTGCCAGGGAGTTGTAGTCCGGGCCGACCTGCTGGAATTCCATGGTGATGAAATTGTTCAGGTAGTTGAGCTTGGCCGTGGCGTGGTAAGCCAGGGAGGGCATCTTCGCGATCAGTTGCAATGGATTTGCCAGGCTGGCTGAATCGGTGGCAAAGGGTAGCAGTGGAATCTGGTTGAGATTGATATGAAAGTAATCCTCAAAATCTGCCGGATCGGGGAGATCAGCCAGGTCAATTTCTCCCAGTATCATGCCATCTTTGCTGGTATCTCCGGGCGCGAAGGTATCCAGCTCCTCCAGGGACAGCACCGGGTCCCAAATATTCTTGTTCAGCATGCTCAGGGCAAACCCCGTCTGGATCGTGAACCGCCGCTTGCTCAGGACCATGGTCATGTCGGAGCCGATCACCAGGTTGTCCTCGGGGGACTTGCCGGCCCAATTGCTGTCGGGCAATACGTAGTCGAATTGACTGTTCGCATTCGCCAGATTGACGATGTCCTGAAAGGATACGATCCGGGCCTGGGTGGATGAATCAATGTCAACATCCGCGAAATACCGCGCACCAAAGGTGCTGTCAGTGATGCTGACAAGCCCATCCACGTCGCTCTGAACCGAGCTGATCACGTCCTTGGCCTTAACGTAGGAGAAACTCCATTGAAAGCGCTCGCCCGAACCCAAACTGGGTCGCACCGCCAGCACGTTACGCTTGAAGCTATAGCCCTTGCGCGTCAGTCGCAGGGTGTCCACCAGGCCCGATTCGAATGCCTGCGCCTGGTATTCATCGACCCCATAAGCCGATCCAGGCCGCCCCTGGATGCCCCGCGCCAGCTCGCCCTGCACGATGCGTAGATGAAAATATTTCAGGTTAAGGTCCGCATCGTAGCCCCGCACCCGTTTGCCGTCCAGGGTAAAGCGGTTCAGCCGGGGGGTCACGTCGCCCAGTCCGAGATTCAACACGGGGGTTTCAAAGGCGATGAAGTAACGGTTGCGAGGAGATTTGAAGGGATCTTCTTCGCTGGTGAGCTTCAGGCGACTGCGGAACTTGAACCAGTTCCAGCCGCCACGATAGTTCAACCGTATGCTCGATACAGCCAACACCTCCCCATCGATGTCATCGCGCCGGAAGTTGGGGGTAATGGTGCCGGAGTGTTGAAAAGTTCGATCAGATCTTACAGAAATGCGACCCGCGACCCGGAACGGCCAGGACACGGGCTGATAAGCGTTGCCAGCAAGGGTGGTGGCACGAAATTCAATGTTATGCTGCCCCGCACCCAGATCCGTAGGAGTGTAGGTGATGATATCGGCGCTCAAATCGGCGTGGGCGGTCACGTCAACACCATCGAGTATCAGTTGGATGGAAGAGAGATCGACATCCGAAAGGTTGAAGAGCGATATGGCCACGATGACATCTTCCGATCCGAAGGTCTCATTGGGCTCGGGAGAGAGGATCAGCAGGTTGGACTGATCAATCATGACGCCGCCGAACATGTCTTGTGACCCGGCCACAGTCTCCGGGTTGGGACTGACCGGTACCGTTACCGGGGTTTTCGCCGGATCAGCCGTCGGGTAGGCGATCACGCTCCTATCTTCGAGGACAGCGATGAGGTAATATTCCAGTCCATCTTCCTGGAGATCGGCAGCAGCCAGGGTGACGACATATAAACCGGGGCTGGCCTGGGACATGGCTACTTCCCGGTAGGACAACTGTCCCGTAACCCGATGATAGATGGTCACCGACGCCACCCCGGCATCGACCGTTTCCACCACCGCTTCCAGGGTGAGCGGCGCATCAGCCATAGCTTCCTCGGGGGCCCGGTGATAGATCACCCCCCTGACAGAGGTATCGGGCGAATCCAACACCGTTTCCTGGGCGCTCAGCTCCTCGATCCCAGGCTCCTCCAAAGATTCCTCAGGGGTCACATCATCGACCGCTGGCGCAGCACTTTCCGGTGCAAGTCGTTCCTCGCCCACCGGCTCGTCTTGAGTATCCGTTCCGGTGGCCTCGATTGATGTCGTCGCTTCCTCTTGGGAGAGCGATTCGTCTAGGTCCTGCTGGGATACAGCAACGACCTCAGCCTGCCAATTGGCCGATAAACCCATGGAAAACACGAAGAGTGCTGGTATGAGGTAACGTGTTCTAATCACTGGCCCCCGCTCATGCCGTAGTTATGCAGATAGGTAGGTTAAATTAAATGGTTTTACTGATAAATGATAATGACTTCTTTGGTATTGCCATTCTCATCTTCCAGCTGGATCCGCAGCTCATTGGCGCTTCCGGCGTCCCCCCCTACGGCAAGCTCTTCAACTTCCACCTGGATCGCCACCACCGACCCGTCGTCGTTGACGATGCCGGAAATGATGGCGCTGCCGCCCACCGCCGGATCGGGACCGGCATAGGTGGTCTGGTCATTCAGGATCACCTGGCCGTTAAAGCCCTCGGCCGCCTCCAGGGTGAGCAGGTTAGTGCCCACTGTCAGGAGCTCCCCAACGATGAGCACATAGGTCGTCACCGCAATGGTTCCATCGGGGTTCGAGGTACCCACCTGCCCGCCGCCAACCTCTATAATCTCGCCACTGATCAGATTTTGTACTTCGATGAGACCCTCAATGCCTAGAAAAATATCGCCCAGCACCGGATCGGTAGTGACCCAGAAATCGGTACCTTTTACCGAAGCCACCGATGTGGGCGTCGCAATGACGAATGCTCCCCGGCGTTGCTCAGACACCTGTGCCCGTACCTTGCCGATTTCTATCAGGATGTTCTTTGAAATGGCTGTGGCCGAACGCTCGCCGCCCACCGTGAGGACGGTATTCTTGTGAATACGCAGGATGCTCTTGTCATCGATGAACATGACGATCGCCAGACCGTCTGACCCGGTCTCAATGGTCATGCCGTCTTCGAGAACCGTCCCGCGTTTGAGCGGCCCGGTTTGCTTCGCAAGGTCAATGAGACTGACTTGGCCGCTTACCTTGGTGGCCAGGGCGATTCGATCCGCGCCCCAGGCCAGGGATACGGTACCTAGCAGCAGATAGAGGCCTATTCGTTTCAGGTTCATCTTACTGCACCTCCACACTGATAATGCTGACCTCGCCCTGATCAACGGCGGCGTTGAGAGTGGTCAAGTCGTTGAGATCGCCGGGCCCACCATTTAAGATAATGATATTCGTGGGCGTAAAGCCTGCCAGGTCACCGCCGGCCCTGAAGGTGATCTCGTACTGCTCCGTGCCCATGACCGATTGCAAAAACTGCAGGATAGGGTCCTGCGTGACCCCGCCTGCCCCGGCGCTGGTCGTGGGCGCCGCCGCGGGGTCCAGGACTTTGAAATTCATCAGCTCACCGCGCAATACGAGCAATTCTTTCATTGTCGATGCTTTTGCGATTCGCTCGCGCCAGGGCCGCGCAATGGTGGGTGTGACAATGCGCAAGATGTCGGCTTCCGATGTGAAATGAGCGCCATAGGCATGGCGCTCGGTAGCATCCATGCTTTGCTGGAAGATTGTACCGAAGATTGCGGGATTGACTTTCGACCAGTCCTTTGTGGAGGCGCCATCCGGGCCGCCGATCAGTTCCAGCTTCGGCGTTTGTAACTCGATCGTGTTGATCGTCTGGAAAATGCCGCCATTGAAATAGGGTACGTTTTGGAAACGCCCACCGGTGGCAGGCTTCTCGCTGTTCATTTGGTGGAATAGCGCCCCGAAAAGGTCATAGGCGCTCTGGCCCTTGTGAAGGCAATCCTCCACCATGTTGTAGACAGTGCTTGCCGGGAGCAGACCGATGTCCTCAGCGAACATGGCGATAACGACCTGAAGGACAAAACGCTGGGCTTCAGGCCTGTCCACACCACGCCCAATGAGCATGTTAAAGAGCCGCGCCACCTTGTCGGCCGCATCGCGGGAGACAGCCTCCAGGTCATTACCAAAGACTGGCTCGGGATTGTCGGGGAACAGGAAGTTCAGCGCCGGATAGCGGCGTGGCAGGTCCTCGATGGCGACGATATCGACCGGCTCGTCTATTTGCTTGTCGAAATCATAAATCCAGAACTCATCGAAATTGCAGAGAACGACATAGCGGGGCCGGTTGGGAACCGCGTGAATCCAGTAGTCAAAGGCTTGCTGGTAATGGAGAAAAAGGTTTTCGCCTCGTTTCTTCATCTCCAGAAGAAACCGGGGTTTCCAGATCAGGTCGGCAAAACTGGTACCCTTAGTCGATTTCTTCTTGATCCGGAATTCAAGCTCGGCACCGGCCTCCTTGTAGCCCTTGTGGCCGAAAGCCTGAAAAAGCCTGTCGCAGAAGACCTGTGCTTCGCCCTTTTCGTCACCCTTTAGGAGTTGGAAATATTCAAGAAAGGTTTCGAGCCTCTCGGTAACATCACTCACGGGCCTGAGCTCCTCAGGGTTTGGGTTCGTCGCCTTTCAAGTCTTTGGCAGCGGCTTCGAGCGCTTCGATGCGGCCCCTTTGCTCGTCGATATCGTCGTTCTGTATTCTGATCGACTGATAAAATCCTGCAAGGTGTGAATCCATGGATGACATTCGGGCATCGAGGCGTTGTATGCCGTGGGTTAGACGCTTATCCATTTCGGCAAGACGTTCCTGGAGGTCCTGCAAAGTGGCATAAATCAGAGAATTAGTTACGTTATCACTGTCGCTCATAATTATTAGTAGCAGGAAGAAAGCAGAAATTCAACTCGTCGGAGTATTTGCCGGAACAGTCACGCGTAGCGATCGGCGGGGCCAGGTGTTCACTGGACCCCTGCCCTGCCCCGCCGATCCCGTCCGACGAAGGCGTTTGCCTTCGTCTATTTCGGCAAAAGGTCTGGATTATTGACGCTGTGCGGTGAATAATCCGGGCCATGAAACCGAAAGCTATAGCCGGCATGCTCGTTTTCGGGGTTGTGGCGTGGGGTATGCTGAGGTGGGCGGGTGTCCTGGAGGACCCGGTTTACACGATTCGATCAGGGCCGTTTGGCGATATGAGGATGAAGCCTGCGATCGTGCCAAACGAGCGGGCGTACCGGGCGTGTCGGGAGCAGTTCCATTGGAAGGATGAGACGCGGGAGGAGCGTCTTTGCGAGTGCATCGCGAAGGATATCCGTTTCGACAAGTTCACCGAGCAACAGATGTCGAGGATTGATAGCGATCTCTGGCGCTATAGCGCCTATGGGGAGCTGCGGGAGCAAATTGCTAACGAGAATGCGTTTGATGCTTGCGTTGAGCGCCACGCGAATATAAAGCGGCGTTGATAGTTGTCTATCGGTCGTCACGTTCCCGGTCACGGCCCTCTTTCATATCGCGGAAGGCGCTGAATCTGCGTTTTTTCGGCTGCTCCTGTTGCTTCTGTTCTGGTTCCTGCCGTGCCCGGTCGTGGGCATGCTGAGCTTTCATGTCGCGGAAAGCACTGAACTCAGGTTTTTTCGGCTGCGGCGAGGTAATTTCCCTGGTCGTGTCGCGGTCTGGCCGGATGGATTTTTCAAGAGTTTGAGCGGCCTGCTTTTGAAGGCCCTGCTTCTGGAGCTGGTCTTTCTTGAGGCGTTCCTCGTACATAATGAAGGCCTGCACGTTGGACGGTTCTCGCTGACTATACCACTCGGTTTTTACGGACCGATATTCTGGGCCACCAACGCCGTCAACGATGCTGCTATCAGCCATGTCACGCCAAGTTTTGTCGAACTGATCTTCACCGATTGAAGATCGATCGATTTTATAGTGGGTGTAGTTTTTGCCGTGCCGGTCCTCAAACGCCAACATGAACAAATATTTAGCTTCGTAGTCCGCCATATCGTGCTTAGAAGCGAAGTCTTTCGCAGTATCGTCCCGCAGCTTTTCACGAGTCTCGAAACTAACACCGGAATCGAGAACGGCAGTATCGAGAACGGCAGTTAAGTAAGACACGGTTTTATCAATTTCTGCTTCCAGCTCAGCTTGGCGGGGATGCTTTCCCGCCCTCATCAGTTTGCTACTCAAAGACACGGGGCTTGGATTAGCCAAAAAGAGTACTTCAATTGGATCAGATTTTTCCTTATCCATCGTCACTTGTTGCTGCTTGTCGCGCCCTTGATCGCTGTCAGGTTCCCGGTCGCGGCCTCCCCGGTCGCGGGCGTGCTGAGCTTTCATATCGCGGAACGCGGTAAACGTGCGTTTTTTCGGCTGCGTTCGTCGGGAGGATTGGCGAACAGGCGCGGCGGTTTTGAGTTGGTTCCGCGCATCAAGTCGCTGTTTTTCGGCCTGCTTTTGAAGCTCCTGCTTCTGGAACTGCTCTTTTTTGAGGCGTTCCTTCTTGTCGAACTCCTGCTTTTGGAACTGCTCTTTTTCGAGGCGGTCCTTTTTGTCGCGCTCCTGGTCCTGGAGCTGCTGTTTTTTGAGCCGGTCCTTCTTGTCGCGCTCCTCCTTAGCGACCTGCTCCTGGAGATCAAGCTGCTTCTGCTTATCAAGCTGTTCGAAGTATTGCCGGGCGTTTTCGAGGGTCAGGTTTGGGGGGTTGAAGCCAAACTCGGCCTTGTGAAGATTGCGATAGGCTTCGAGATCGAGGCGGTCGCCTTCTTTCCGTAGCTGTTCTTGCTTCTTGCGTTGTTCCTGGTGCTTTTTGCTGTCCATAGTGGTTCACCGTTTGGTGGGGTGTGGTAATTCTTTGCGCACGCGCCAGAAATCCTGTTTCCAGTAGAAGGCCGTAGCGTTTTGTTGGGAAACACCAAGGAGAGCTGCAAAGCGTAGCCATACCTCATGATCTTCTTCGGGCTTAAGCCAAGGTAGCTCTGCTCGTAGATTGTCGTAGAGGTCAGATGGGGTTTCTATGTCGCTCGCAC
>JADFNF010000231.1 GCA_022563485.1 Fidelibacterota bacterium
CCCGGGCTTGTTCTACCTGTGTGCCGCAGCGGCCTTACTATCGTTCGTTTACCAACTGCGAAGGGCGTTCGTCGCTCGCATCGGCCAGCCGGAACCGAGGACTCTAAGTCTGGTTGATGTGCTGCGTAATGCCCTGGTTTACGGACTGGCCCAAAAAAAAGTATCCTCCCGGCATTTTGGCTACGCATCCATTATGCACTTGCTGTTGGCCTGGGGCTTCATGGAACTGTTCTTCGCTACCACCGTCGATTTCCTGGCGGAGCGGAATCTGTTGGTGGCATTACTGCCCCATAAGGACACCCCCTGGTTTGCCGCCTTAAATGAGGTGGGGGGGTTAATGCTTCTAGGCGGCGTGCTCATGGCTCTATTCCGCCGCCATAGTGGTATGCGCCCGCCAATACTGCCGCATAATGCCTTTGCCGGCCGGGGCAACTTCTTGGGGGATACGGGGATCCTGCTGGTATTGCTATTCCTGTCCGTCGGCGGCTTTTTGGCCGAAGCCGCCCGATTGGCGCTGGAAGCACCGGCCACGGCCAACGCTTCCTTCGTGGCCTGGCCGCTCAGCTTAGCATTCTCTTATCCTACCTGGGTTGTGTGGCAACCGTGGCTGTGGTGGAGCCACGCCCTCCTGGCCCTGGCCTTCATCGCCCTGCTGCCCCAAACAAAAATGTTCCATGCTTTGATCGCCGTGGCAAACGTGGCCCTTACCGACAGGTCCCAGCAAGGCCAGTTGCGCCCCATGAACATCACAGCGCTAATGGAAGATCCCGATGCGGCCCCCGATGATCTGGTCCTGGGCGCAGCCCGGGCAGAAGATTTCACCTGGAAGCAGCTGCTGGACGCCCAGGCCTGCACCGAATGCGCCCGCTGCACCTCAGTCTGTCCGGCCCATGCGGTGGGATCGCCACTATCGCCCATGAAGATCATCCTGGATATACGCAACGATCTGTACGCCCGCACGCTTGGCGATGGGGAGGTTCGGCCGCTGGTGGATGGTGTCATCACTGCGACGGAGCTTTGGGCTTGCACTACCTGCCGGGCCTGCATGGAGGTCTGCCCGGTGCTCATCGATCACATCCCGGCTATTGTGGACCTGCGGCGAAACCTGGTATTGTCGGAAGGCCGGCCGCCGGAAGAGGCGGCGCCCGTACTGGAGAAGATCGCCAAGCAGGGCAACCCCTGGGGATTTCCCCGTGAGCAGCGGCTCAAATGGGCTGAGGATGCCGGTTTGGAGTTACCACTGATGGCGGAAAAGGGCCAAACCGACGTACTGTATTGGGTGGGGTGCGCCGGGGCCTACGATCCGCGTAATCAGCAGGTCAGCCGGGCCATGGTGGCCATCATGCAGGCGGCGGGGGTAGATTTTGCCGTCCTGGGCCCCGAGGAGAACTGCACCGGCGATTCCGCCCGCCGGCTGGGGGATGAGTATGTCTACGAAACTGTGGCCCACCAGAACCTTAAAACCATGGGACAATACCGGTTTAACAAGATTGTGACCGCCTGCCCCCACTGCTTCCATACCTTGGGCACCGACTACCGCCAGTTAGGCGCTGAATGGGAGGTAGTGCATCACAGCCAGTTCATTAACCAGTTGATGGAATCGGGCAAACTCACAGTTTCAGGTAATGTGACTGAGACGGTCACCTACCACGATGCCTGCTATTTGGGCCGGCATAACGGTATTTACGATGCCCCGCGTGAAGTTATCACCCGGGCATTGGGTCCCGAGGCGAACCTGGTGGAGGCTGATCCCTGTCGCGAGCAAGGGGTTTGCTGCGGCGCCGGGGGCGGCAATATGTGGTATGAGCTGCCCACTGAGGAGCGTATCAATTTAATGCGCTTCGATCAACTGGCCGCCACAAAAGCCAGTACGGTGGCCACGGCCTGCTCTTTTTGCCTGATTATGCTCGATGACGCCTGTAAGGTGCGGGACCGGGAAAACAGCATCCAGGTCAAAGATATCGCAGAAATTGTGGCGCAAGGGATCGGTTGATGCGCAGCCCATTCTCCTACGTGGCGGAGCACCTGATAACCACTACCTTCCCCATAGCGCTGGGGATCATCATCTTGCTGTTTACGCTCAGGCGTTGGCTGACCCGGAGAGAGGAAGATAAATAGAGAGTGTGCGACCGAGGCTCAGGACAATAATACTGGTCGCTGCGCTCAGTTGGGCAAGTGGTCCTTAGGGGGCTTAAAACCGAATTCTTTAAGCCACTCCTCCTGCGACACCTTAATCTCGCCAAAGCGCGCCTCAAATTTCCGTACGTTATCCATCAGGGCCCGGGCGAAGGATTTGGCGTGCAGAGGAGCCATAATTATCCGGGAGCGCACCCGGGCCTTGGGCATGCCGGGCATCACCTGGGTAAAATCGATTACAAACTCAGCGGCGGAATGGGTCACGATGGCCAGGTTGGCATACTCCCCGGAGCCCACTTTTTCGTCCAGTTCAATTTGTATCTGCTTGGTTTTTGGTCCTTTTTCCTCGCTCATAGCTACTTGCCTTAATAAATCCGTAGGGGTGTTATTCAGAATCCCTCATATCC
>JADFNF010000051.1 GCA_022563485.1 Fidelibacterota bacterium
TGGCAGCAGTTCGAAGTCGAGGTCTCCGATGGTCACTCAGCCGACCGTCAGGCCACCACCATCTTCGTCAACATTGCGCCCCGGATCATTTCACAGCCCCGAGTGGTAGCGCTCAACAGTTTCGAATACACCTACCGGGTGGTGGCGGAAGACCTTAACCGCGACGCCATGCGTTACAAAGCCCTCAAACTGCCCCGCTATTCCGACTTTGATGCCCGCACCGGCCTGTTCAGGTGGCGCCCGCGCAGCCTGCAGAAAGGTCCCAACGACATCGCCTTTGAGGTCACCGATGCGCATGGTGCCGTGACGATCCATGAATTCCAGGTCCACGTCTTTGAGGATCCCAGCCGACGACAGTTCCTCTTTACGGGATGGCCGCTGCTCCTGGCTTTTGTCGGTGTCATTTTCGTATTGGGCATTACGGTGAGCGGATAGTTTTCGAATCTGCCAGTTTCATCAACCAGCCGACAACCCTCAATTGCTACTCTTGTGTCTGGTCGGCTCCATAGCGTAGCTTAGTAGCTACAATTTCTCGCCTGGATCTGCTATGGCATCCCCACCAGGTGTGTTTCAGTCATAAGGAATGATAAATGTCGAACATAAATAAAGTGACGGGGCCAATCAGGGTAGGCCTCATGGGATTTGGCCGTATTGGACGGAACTTCTATCGGCTGGCATCGGAGGCCCAGGATATTGAAATAGCTGTCATCAGTGACATCGGGAATCCCGACATACTGCACTACCTGCTCCAAAGGGACAGCATACACGGGTCGTTCAAATACGACGCCCGGCTTGAGCAAAATAAACTCATTCTGGGAGACGGCCGCACGGCTGAGCTGGTCCACGGGGTGGCCCCGGGCGATGTGGCCTGGAGCGAGTATGACGTGGAGGTGGTGGTGGATGCAACGGGTAAATATCTCAAACGGGCCGATATGGAAGCCCATGTGGCCTCCGGGGCCAAAAGGGTCATACTCACCAACCCTCCAACCGACGAGATAGATCGGCTGATCACTGTGGGCGTAAACGAGGATACCATCACTTCTGCCGACCGGCTGATTTCCGCCGGCTCGTCGACCACCAACGCCATGGCCCTCACCCTGCAAGTCCTCGATCAGAATTTTGCTGTGGAACGCGCCATGATGACGACCGTCCATGCTTATACCAGCGATCAGCCCCTGCAGGACACGGTGGGCAGCGATTTTCGCCGGAGCCGTTCGGCTGCAGAGAATATCATCCCCAACGACACCCACTCTCCCGCCTGGGTGGAGGCCATCATGCCCAAGTTCAAGGGCCGCGTTGAAGGCATTGCTCTGAATGTGCCGGTGTCCAACGGCTCGTGCGTCGACCTTACGACCCAGTTTGCGACGAGCGATATAACCGTGGATGCCATCAATGATGCCATGCGCCAGGCCGCCCGGAAAATGCCCGGCATCATTGAAGTGACCGATGATCCCGTGGTTTCCAGTGATGTACAGGGCAATCGGCACAGCATGGTCTTTGATACTCAGGCAACCATGAAATCCCAGGGCAGGATGGTGAAGACCATCAGCTGGTACGACAATGGCTGGGGCCATGCGGCCCGCGTCCTCGATATTATTAAAGCCTATGCCCGACTGAATGTAAACGGAGGTGCAGCATGAGAGTCGCCATCAACGGATTCGGCCGCATCGGCCGGACGGTGTTTCGCATTCTGGACAAGCGCGCGGGTATGGATGTCGTGGCCATTAATGATCTCTTTGATCCCGCAGCCTTGGCCTACCTGCTCAAGTATGACACGGTCATGGGTCGATTCGGTAGCGCAGTCAGCGTGGAAGGGGGCTATCTCAAGACTCCCGGCAGCACGGTCAAGATGCTGGCCGAGCGCGACCCGGGCGCCCTCCCCTGGAAGGATATGGGTATCGATATTGTGGTGGAATCCACCGGTATCTTCGTGACGCGCGAACAGCTCCAGACCCACCTGGACGCCGGCGCCGGACGGGTGGTCCTCACCGTGCCCGCCAAAGACGACATCGATTACATGGTGGTCATCGGCGTCAATGAAGACGGTCTCAAGCCCGAGCACCGGATCGTCTCCAACGCCAGTTGCACCACCAACTGCCTGGCCCCCATGGCCCGGGTGTTGCACGAGGCCTTCGGCATTGTGGAGGGGATCATCAACACCGTGCACGCTTACACCAATGACCAGCGCCTGGCGGACGTGCCGCACAAGGACTGGCGCCGCAGCCGGGCCGCAGCCGAAAACATCATTCCCACCACCACCGGGGCCGCTAAGGCCGTGGGCAAAATCATGCCCGAGCTGGCCGGAAAGCTGGACGGCATCGCCTCACGCGTCCCGGTCCCTGATGGCTCGGTCGTGGACCTGGTCTGCGAGCTGGAAAAGGAGGTGACGGTGGAAGATATCCATGACGCCGTCCGTGAGGCTGCCGCCACGCCGCGCCTGAAAAACATCCTGTCCTATTCCACCCTCCCCATTGTCTCCACCGATATCATCGGCGATCCCCACTCGTCGATTTACGACGCCCCCTTCACCAGGGTGTCGGGGGGCCACTTCGTAAAGACGCTCAACTGGTACGACAACGAGTGGGCCTACTCCAACCGGGTGGTGGACCTGATCCAGCTCATGGGTAACGGGAACTCCTAGACCACCAGATTATCAGCGGCTAGGCGGGCGGTAGACGGCCTCTCAGGCCTCCCCTACCGTTGGCGATGCCTGCGGAATGGGCAGGCAGCGAAGCAGTGTTTCCTGAAATATCTTCCGGTCCTCGCCGGTGAGGTTGAATTCAATCCGCAGAGCGTAAATCCGGTGCTCATCAATAAAAGCAGCTGGAAGCTTTACGGCATCCTTCTCGGTGGTGACCCCCACCAGTTGGTGCTCCCTGATCAGTTGTGACAGTTGGACCAGATCGGCTGGCGTGTAGTGATGGTGGTCGGGGTAGTAGCGTACCAGCTCCGGCTCCAGGCCCAGTGCAAACAGGGCATGGTAGAAGGGACGCGGTTGGGCAATGCCGCAAAAGGCCAACAGCCGCTTGCCGGCCAGCTGCCCAGCCGGTAACCGCTGCCCGGTTCCAACCTCTATTAACTCGGGAATAACTTCCATAGTACTTTGGATCTGCGGTATGCCCAGCGTTGCTATGCGGCGCTGCAGTTCCTTTTGGGGCACCCGAATCTGGGTCTTGGTCCACACCACCAGATTGGCGCGTTTGAGGGCCTGGAGCCGCTCGCGCAGGAGGCCGTAAGGGAATATGTTGTAGTCCGATGAGGGGGCGGTGGCATCCAGGAGGACGATGTCGCAATCCCGAGCCAGACCGCGATGCTGGAAACCATCGTCCAAGATCAGAACATCCGGGTGAAAGCGCTCCACCAGGTAGGTAGCCCCGCGATAGCGATCCTCATCGACCAGGACGGGTACACCCTTCAGGCGCGTGGCCATCAAGTGCGGTTCATCGCCACCGGATTGAAACGTGGCCAGGACCTGTTCATCATCACTGACTAGCACGGTCCCTGATGTGGCCCGGCCATACCCCCGGCTCACAATCCCCACCCGGTAGCCCAGGTCGATCAGCGTTTGAGCGACGAACAGGGTCGCGGGGGTCTTACCGGTGCCGCCCATGGACAGATTGCCGATGGATATCACCGGGACCGAAACCCGCCGTGAAATGAAAAAATTGACGTTGTAAAAGAAATTTCGCCACCACGAAAGCCCCCAATAGAGCAGGGCCACCGGCAACAGAAACAGGCGCCATTTAGACCATTGACGCTGCGACAGCATCCGTTTCCTGCTCCAGGGCCGTGACGCGCTCACCCATGAGATGGGCCACAGCAGCCTCATCCATCCCCGGCTCGATAGTGATGGGCGGTCCAAACTGAATGACGATGCGCCCAAACGGCTTGGGAAGTTGGAATTGGTCCCAACTTTTGCTAAAGGTCCAGTTGCGGCTGGCTGAGCCGGACATGGGGATCAATACGGCGTTTTTCTTGGTCGCCAGGGCGAGACTCCCGGGCTTGGCAATCCGCGCGGGACCGATGGGACCATCCATGGTGATGGCCATCAGGGTCTGGGGTTGCTCCATAGCCCGCATCATTCGGCGCAGGGCGGTCTCGCTCCCCCTACGGCTGCTGCCACGGATCGTGCTTAACCCCCATCCCCGAAGTATGCGAGCGATGATTTCCCCGTCCCAGGAGTGACTCACCAGCGTGGTGGTCCCATAGGAGCGCAGGTGCCAGGCAGCATAGAGCAGTCGGCCGTGCCAGAACCCCACCAGGACCGGCCGATCCCCCGCCCGGGCCTCAGTGAGGAATTCCTCTCCCCGAACCACCCACCGGTTGAGAGCCAACAGGCCGGGGATGATCCACCGTCCCAGTTGGGTCAGCATCCAGCCCGTCAGTCCCAGGCGTTGGGTGGCCGGGTCACTCATTTCCTGGCCAGGATGGCCCGAGCCGCCCGGTGAGACGGCTGGGAGGCCGTCGATGACCGATCCAGGTTGTCAGCAGCCCCGTCCTTGGGCGGCGCTGCGAGAGACTGCCGCAGGTGGCCCAGCTTGGTCTGGACAGCCTGCCGATAGGTCTCATCCTGAAAGTAACGCACAGTGGCCCGCGCGATAGGTCCCGGTTGGGCGCGATCCTGGAGGAATTCAGGAACCACCAGCTCCCCGGAGAGGATATTGACCATGCCCACATAGGGCAACTTCACCAGCCTGTGGCTCAGCCACCAGGAGAAGGGCGACATGCGGTAGACCACCACCATGGGCACGCCCCACACGGCGGCTTCGAGGGTGGAGGTACCTGAGGCAATAATAGCCGCGTCGGCGTAGCGCAGGGCCAACCGGGGCCGGGTGGTGGTCACGAGCAGCTCCAGGCGTATATCGGAGGGCACGAGCTTTGGCGAGAGGCCCCGGGCTAGGCCCAGAATCACCTGAAGCCCGGGAGTATCCCGCTGAAGTAGCCGGGCCGTATCATAAAAGAGCTGCAGGTGCCGGTCCAATTCGTGGCGGCGGCTACCGGGGAATAAGGTCAGGACCGGTAGATGAGGGTCCATGCCCAGACCAAGGAGATAATCATCCCTGGGGATATCCGGCTCCGGCTCCTCCATGATGGGATGTCCCACAAATTGGGCGGTAACGCCCCGCTGCTGATACCAAGTCACTTCAAAAGGGAAGATGACCAACAGCTGATCCACGCACTTGCGAATCGTAGCGATGCGCCCTTCCCTCCAGGCCCACAACTGGGGGCTGATATAGTAGGTCACCGGAATGCGCAACCGGCGGAGCCGTTTAGCCAGCCGCAGGTTGAAGCCGGGGTAGTCGATAAGGATCACCCGCTCCGGTTTCCATCTCGAAATGTGATCCATGATATGACGCATGGTTCGCCAGAGGAAGGGGAGCTGGCGCAAGACCTCCGAAAAACCGACCAGGGACATTTTTCCGACGTCATAGAGACAATCCAGCCCCACGGTCTGCATCTGCGAGCCGCCGATACCGGCGAAGCGGCACCCTGGGTCCTGTACACCCATAGCCGCCATCAATGCGGCGCCGTGACGGTCTCCAGAAGCTTCCCCCGCCAGGATAAAAAAGCGACGTTGTCGGGGCGGAGCTGGACTCACTGCTTGATCCAGGTTGATATCACGGTCAGGATGATGACGGCGCTCGTCACCTGCAAGGTGCTGCGTTCAGATTCCACGGCATAGCGCCAGGGGTGTAACTCTCCTTTTGGGAGATCAGTGGATAGGGCCGCTGCCCGATTGGCCTGGCGCAAGTGCGGTATCACCCTGGGCACCGCTTGCCGGTAGCTGGCATAGGCCGGGCCGAAAAGCGCGGTGAGGGTGGCCTCCTCAAGGGAGATGATCAGGGTGTACTGGAGCAAAAACATGATGAATACGGCCCCAAGCAGCCAGGGCAGGTAGAGCCCACCGGCAAACAGGACGGCGCCGATCCACAGCAGGAAATTGCCGATATAGAGCGGATTGCGGGTGTAGGCGTAAAGTCCCCAGGTAACGAGCCGCTTGGCGCCGACCTGCCGGGTGCGGGTGGCTTTCCCTGCGGCACGCACCGACGTCAAGCGGATCCATTCACCACCGGCCATCAGGGCCACACCCCAGAGCGCCGCCGGATAGGAGCTGCGGGCCTGCACTACCAGCAGCAGCGCCAGGGGAACCGGCGTGAAGCTGCGATACCGGAAAAACAGGTCACCCAAGCGATGGAGGGCCTTTTTCTCAAAGGCTGCACCAGGCGGCGGCTTGGCGTTGGACGCTCCCTGAGTCGACTCGTTGGGGGCGGTCATGGTCCCTTCGGGATCTGACCCTGAGGCTCATTATCCGTCATGGCAATGGCGTCCTGGACCCGGATGGCCACATCCAGGGCCGCCCGCGCCGAGTAACCGTCCACGACCGGCTCCTCCAGACCCGCCGCCGAGCGGATGAAATTACTCAGTTCCAGATGCAGGGGATTGTAGGTCTGGATGTCGGGCTTCTCATAGGTGATGATCCGCCTCCGGCCGTTATGGTCCAGGGGGATGTTGAGCATTGCCTCGGGGGTTTCAACATCGGGAGCCACGAGCCTGTAGACCTCGGTTAGCTGCTGCAACAGATCGATACTGATGTACATGCTGGTCTGGAACAGGCGCAACTTGCGCATCTTTTTCTGGGATATGCGGCTGGCCGTCAGGTTGGCCACAGCGCCGTTTTCGAATTCCAGGCGGGCTGTGGCGATGTCCGGCGAATCGGTGATCACCTTGACCCCATTGGCCCGGACCTTCCGAACGGGGGATTTGATCAGGTGCAGGACCATGTCGATATCGTGAATCATCAGATCGAGGACCACCGGCACATCCGTACCCCGCGAGGAGAACGGGGACAAACGGTGCCCCTCAATAAAGCGGGGCTGAACGTTGTATTGATCCAATACCTGGCAGGCAGGATTGAGCCGCTCGATGTGTCCCACCTGGATCAGGCGCCCCTCACTTTCCGCCAGGCGCAACAGTTGGTCGGCGGCTTCCAGCGTCGGAGTGATGGGCTTTTCAATGAATACGTGGCATCCGGCCCGCAGGGCCTGGGTCGCTATATCGAAATGATCTTTCGTCGGTGCGACAATGGTAACGGCCTCGGCCGTGGTCAGGGCTTGGTCCAGCGTCTCGAAGGCCACAACGTTGTGCAGCCGCTGGACGCGGGCCAGCCGCTGTGGGTCGATATCGTACACACCGACCAACTCGGCTTCCGGAATCTGTAGGAGTTGCTCCACGTGGAAGCTGCCTAGGTGGCCAACGCCAATGATAGCTGCTTTGATTTTTTTGTGCGCCATGATCAATAAATTTATACCCGGTATAGGTGAATATCCATACCTCACATCAGTTCCCCGAGGGCCGGTCAGGCATCATTTGCCCCGCCTCAGATAACCTCAGGGGGTATAGAATAGACCTTGCTTTTGATGGAGGTGGCATGGAAACTTTCTCGTCACGCCAGTGGCGTCGTTCATCCACAGCAGTGTGCGGTGGCGCAAACCCATAGCCCGAAGGAGGAATAACATGTCCCGGGATTCACGGGTGCTTATCAGTCGATTGATCGTTACCGCCCTGTTTATCATCAGCCTGATTGCCGCCGTATTGGGCAATTTTCTCATCACCCTCATCACGGTGAGCGGTGGGTTGCTGGTCTGGCTACTCTATCTCTTGTCTGCCGATCTGGGTTCAAACCCGGAAACGGGTGGCGCAGAAACCTCGCTGGCCCAGACCCTGAGCAAGGTCCTGGCAGGACTGGGTGGAATCCTGGCCGTGTCGGCTCTAGCGACCTACGGTCTTGATCAGACCATGTGGGGCAGCTACACCTTCAACTTGATGGGCCTGGCCCTGGCCCTGGCCGTATTGCTGATCAGCCTCATGCCTTTGGTCATTCTCCGGCTCATCGGCAAACCCCGTGGTACCGTATCGGGAACAGGGCTCCTGCCCCAACCTGAACAGACCTATCCGCCCGCCGTCCAGCCCCCGCCAGCCCAGCCCTACGCGTACGGCCCCTATGCACAGGAGGAGGGGTACGTCGAATATGAGGATGAGGAAGAGAATGAGGATGAAGATGAGAATGAGGATGAAGCCTACGATGAGGGAGACGAAGAGGAGGTCTACGAAGATGAAGACGAAGAGGAGGAGGATAGCCGCTGAGACACATGGTTCCCGCTGCCCAGGCCCTTCTCCCGGGCTGACTTAATGAAGCCGTCCACTACCCTCACTTGAGGGCCTCGTGCACCCCTTCCACATACCAACGCTTCCAGGGCAGCTCACGTACCTGGCTCGCCCCTAGAAAGCCGGTCAAGGCCTCATCTGAAATCAGGCGATCAAAATAGAGCCGCACCAGGGGCCGGGCAATGGGTTGATAGGACCAATGCCACGGCTCGTAGCGGTAGCCATGCTCCCGGCCCTGCGTGTAGGCCATATAAAAGCCGAACGGTTGGGCGTTCCCCGTGAGCCATTCCAGGGCGGCGATGCCCCTCCCGGTCTGCCAGTAGACCGGATCGGTGCTGTTAAAATCCACGTCGGTGCCCCAATGATGACGGGACAGCCCCGGGGCGGAGGAATATTGCAGGATGGCCAGGCAGCGCTCGCTGGTATCCGGGTAGGCCTCGGCCAGGTTCCGGCCCATGGACCGGCGGGCGCCGGTGAACTTCGCGTTCCAGATCTGTCGTTGGGCGGCATAGCTGCGGGTGGCGGAAACAACGGTAAGCGCCAGGCCGGCCTCCTGGGCGGCCGTCACCATTTTCGTCAGTGCACGGGCCGCCTGCGTGCGCAGATAAGCGGGACGGCCATCGGTGATCTTAGGCGGCAGGCGCACGAAATCCGTGGTGGTGTCGGCCCGGAACCGGCCCAGCAGGTAGGCCGTGGGATCGATGGGAAATAGTTTGCTCCGGGCCGGAGCAACGCCCGGGTCTGCCTGGGGCGCCACTTGTACGGCCCCCGCCATCAGCAGGGCGGATACCCATAACGCCATAGGCAGCCTCATGACGATTCTGGATCGGCAGATTCTGACGGAGTGTCGCCGGTTGGCCCTGACAGGCCCACCATCTCCAGGATGATGGCCGTATTGTCCCGCAGGGCCCGGTGCTGGACCCTGAGGGCGCGTAGGAACAGCCACATGGAGATGATCCAGCCTGCCAGGTGCCACCAGTGGGAGATCAGGTGCCGATCCACCGCGCCGCCGATGACGAAGGTCACCATCACCACCAGGGTGACGTTGAGCGTGGGGGGGTAGAGCACCCGCTTGATGGCCACGGACCGGCGGTGAAAATCGTGATCCACACCCGCATGGTCGCGGATGTACTCCTTAATGCTCACCCCGGTGCCCACGAAAAAGAACATGACCAGGGTCTCGGTGGCCAGGAAGATGACGCTCACCAGCAGCGCCAGGGTGGGGTGGTTCATGCCGAGGAAGCCCCGGTGCAGGAAGCCGCCCAGGCCCACCAGGGTCAGCCCCACCAGACTGGTTATAGACATGATATAGATGAGATACATGAAGATGTACATGGGATGATCCGAGAGGTCGTGGCGCCTTAATCAGGTAGCCGCTCACACATTAAATTTAAAATAAATCAGGTCCCCGTCCTGCACCGGGTACTCCTTCCCCTCCTGCCGCGCCAAGCCCGCCTCCTTCACCGCCTTTTCCGATCCCAGGCGCACGATGTCGTCGAAGTGGAACACCTCGGCCTTGATGAACCCCTTCTGGAAGTCGGTGTGGATCGCCCCGGCGGCTTCCGGAGCCAGGGCTCCCTGCCGATCATCCAGGCTCGCACCTCCTTGGGACCGCCGGTAAAAAAGGTCTGGTAGCCCAGGAGGCCGTACGCGGCGTGGATCAGCTTGTCCAGTCCCATCTCATGCAGGTTGTATTCTGCCAGAAACTCCAACCGCTCCCCCTGATCCAGCAGGGCAATCTCCTGCTCAATCTTGCCGCACAGTCGAATGCAGACATTGCCCTCCTGCTCGGCAAGGTCTACCAGGGCCTGGGCCTGGGGTCCCCGCTGGGCGTGCTGGATTTCCTCCTCGTCCACGTTGGCCACGTACAGGATCGGCTTGAGTGTGAGCAGGGACAGATGACGGATCAGGTCCAGCTCAACCGCCGGTAGCCCCAGGTCCCGGGCCGTGCGCCCGCCATTCATCCCGGTCAGGACCATTTCCAGGATGGCGGCTTCGGCGGCCGCGGCCTTGTCGCCGGAGCGGGCTGTTTTCTGCGCCTTGGGCAGGCGCTTCTCAACGGTATCCAGGTCTTTTAGCAACAGCTCGGTTTCGATCACCTCCGCGTCCCGGATTGGGTCAATGCTCCCCTCCACATGTGATACGTCCGGGTCCTCGAAGCAGCGCACCACGTGGACCATGGCGTCGACCTCCCGGATATGGGACAGGAACTGGTTGCCCAGCCCTTCCCCCTTGCTGGCCCCCCGCACGAGACCGGCGATGTCCACGAACTCCACGATGGCGGGTGTCACCTTCTCCGGTGTGTAGATGCGGGCCAGCACCCCCAGGCGATCGTCGGGGACCGCCACCACGCCGGTGTTGGGATCGATGGTGCAAAAGGGATAGTTCTCGGCCGCTACTTCCGAGGCCGTCAGCGCGTTAAAGATGGTGGACTTGCCGGCATTGGGCAAGCCGATGATGCCGCATTGGAGGGCCATAGCTGGGTGAATTTACGGCTGATCGGGGCGGGGTTGCACGGCTAAGAGAAGATTACCAGCGCAGTTCCAGGCCCAGGCCGGGACGAAAGTTTCCCCCCACCAACATGGGCTGCAGGGCCAGATTCAGCTGGGGCCCGGTTTCAGGACCCTGGGCGCGACTGCTTTCCGGCCGTGGGGTGACAATCCGGCGGGTCAGGGCCAGACCCCCAAGGCTGCCGCCGATAGCAGCCAATTCATAATACTTTACCTCATCAATCTCCAGGATCACCCCAAAACCGGCGGCGAAGGCGGCCCCGGCCACGCCTCCCAGGGTCAACATGGCGGCTTGGCCAAAGGTGAAATCATAGCCACGCATATAGCGGTCCATACCGGCGACGCCCCCCAGGCCCCCGGCCATAACCAGCCAGCGCCAGCCCATGTTATCCTCATCGAAATCAAAATCAAGTAGATCGGTCAGCAGAAAGCCGTACAGGGCCCCGGCGCCCCGGCCCACAATCAACAGGGCGGCGTCTCCGAAGCTGTATTGCCGGTTACCATACAGCCGGTGGCCCAGGTAGGTGCCCAAGGGATAGCCGGCGACCTGGACGAGCGCATTGATTTTTTTCCACGGTCTCAGTTTAGTTTCCCAGACAGCAAAGGCACTATCGTAAGCCTCGTAATCATAGTCATAAAATCCTGTCCGGGGATCATAGGACTCATAATCGCTGTTTTTTGGTTCTCCTCCGGGCCGACCATCAATCTGCTGGTGAACCAACGGCAGGAATGACCGGCCCAATTCGGAATGAATCGCCAGGGCATAGGCCTGACCGGTGGAGGGGCGCCAGTATCTATAAAGGCGGTCCCCGGCCCAGGTACCGGCCGGAACGGTGGCCATAAGCACCATGATCGGCACTCGGTCCTCCGTTTCCAATAGCCGATTGAGGGCCACCCCATAATGAACGCCTACCACCCCTCCG
>JADFNF010000052.1 GCA_022563485.1 Fidelibacterota bacterium
AGTACCAGCCCGAAGTATGTGCCGCTGGTATGGGCCACCCCCACTGCCACTAGCCTGTCGCTCCCGTCAGGAAGAATTTGCCAGTACCCTTCCTGCTTCAGGGTGGGCAGGTTGGTCTTGATCTCCTTCGCCACCGCCCGGGGAATCTCGATGGTCCCACTATCCTTCGTGGTCCGCACAAAGAAAGGGAAAGTCTCGCTATCGGCGTCGTAGGTCCCCAGGCGGATGCGGATGGGGGCGGCGTAGGGCCTTGATGTGAGGGTCCCGATCTCGTCCTGGATCGTCTTACGGCGGTCGGTCTTTTTGCGCTGGTATTCAGGCTCAAGGCGCGTCTTGGCTTCTTCGGCGGAGGCTAGGCGGGCCTCATATTCGGCGGTGGTCTCGAACTCCCCCTTGGGGCCGGTGTCCACCTGTCCGGCCAGGGCCCCTGCCAGCTCCCGGTCCATGACCACATCGAGTTTTTCGAGCTCGGCGTTCAGGGTCACGACCCGGGCCTTGGCCTGCACCAGCTCCGGGGACTGCGCTGCCACCCCCATAGGGGCTAGTAGCAGTGGCAGTAGCAGAAGCAGGCGCGGAACGGTCGGCATGCTGTAATGGGCCTTCTAGATAGGGCGGGCAGTGAGTTGCCGCCTTACAGGGGCGAGTCTACGAAGCGGTAATGAAAGATGCAAGGGAAACAGCCGTTACCCCGCCCCGCTGCCCCCCGCCACCGCCGGGACGATGCTGATCACGTCGCCGTCCTTGAGGGGGGTCTCGCCCCCGGCCAGGTCGCGGATATTCTCCTCGCCCAGGTAGACGTTCACGAACTTGCGGAGGTTGCCGTCCTTGTCGAGGATGTGGCCGCCCAGCTCGGGGTACCGGGCACCCAGGTCCTGGACCACCTCGTCGATGTTGGAGCCGGCCGCTTCGACGGTGCTCAAGTTATCGGTGTACCGTTTCAAAACGGATGGTATCAATACACTAATGGCCATTATTATCTCCGGTTATGCCAAGTTTCATGGGTTTCACAATACGCTCAGCTGTTCAGGTTCGAAATGGGTGTGGTCGTCGGACAGCACAAAGGAATTGAGCTCCTGGGCCTGACCATCCTGCACCGCCACGATGATGTAGGAGAGCCAGGGCAGGGCGTGCTCCAGGTCGTAGTCCGACGGCCGGGCCGGGTGATTGGGATGGGAGTGATAGATGCCGATGATCTCCAGTCCCCTTCGCCGGGCCTCTTTTTCCCCCTCCCAGTAGGCATCGGGTGAGATGAGGTAGCGGTTACGGGCCGCGTCGGTGCGCTCGTTGTCCACCGGCACGGTGGTGGTGATGGTCTTCTGGTCCTCCCCGGTGGTGCCCATCAGAAAGCCGCAGCATTCGTGGGGATAGGTGGACTCGCCGTGCCGACGGATCTGGTCCCGGTTCTCAGGTGATAAAGTGGCCTTCAAAGGGCTATAGCTCCCAGAACGGTTCGTCCAGGTACTTGCTGGCGTTGTCAGGAAAGACGGTGACGATGACCCCGGATGCGACCTCTTGGGCCATCCGCTCGGCGGCTACGGCTGCTGCGGCGGCTGAGGGACCCAGAAGCAGGCCTTCCTCCCGGGCCAAACGCAGGGCCATCTCGTGGGCGTCCTCGGTGGAGACCGCCAGCTGCCGGTCGGCCAATTGGTCGTCGTAGATTTCCGGCACCCTGACCGACTCCAGATGTTTCAGTCCTTCCAGGCCGTGCAGGGGGGCATCGGGCTGCATGCCGATCAGCTGGATGTCGGGGTTGTAGGCCTTCAACCGGCGGCCCGCGCCCACGAACGTGCCGGTGGTCCCCAGGCCGGCGACGAAATGGGTGACTTTCCCCTCGGTCTGGTGGAAAATCTCCTCGCCGGTGGTCCGGTAATGGGCCTGCCAATTGTTGGGATTGCTGTACTGGTCGGGATAGAAATACCGCTCCGGGTCGGCGGCGACCAGCTGCTGGACCTGCTCGATGGCGGCATCCATGCCTCCCAGGGGATCGGTGAGGATCACCTCCGCGCCATAGGCGGCCACTATTTGCTGGCGGGTCTGGCTGGCGTTGGCGGGCATCACCAGGGTCACCCGGTAACCCATGACGGCCCCCAACATGGCGTAGGCGATGCCGGTGTTACCCGAGGTGGCGTCGATAAGGATTTTTTCGTGGGTCAGCTCACCGGACTGTTCCCCGGCCGTCATCATGGCCAGGGCGGCCCGGTCCTTCACTGAGCCGCCGGGATTGGCCCACTCGGCCTTGGCATACACCTCCACCTTGCCGTGGGGCTCCAGGCTGGTGATCCGCAGGAGCGGCGTGTTCCCGATGAGCCGGATCAACTCGTCTCGGGACCTGGACTGACGATGGTGGCCGCTAACAGGGGCGGCGGTTGATGGGATGAGGGTGGACGTGCTGCGACTCACCACGTATATACGACTATATTGGTCATATATAAATTTAGCCAGCCCTGCCCAGCTGCTCAAGTAGAAGGTTGTGCCTTAGCGCCATTTGTCGCTCAAGGGACGCGCAGGGTGATTTTGGGCGGCCCCGCAGTCGTCATGGCGCCAATGATGCTGGCTGCTGGCGTCTGGCGTTTTTGGAGGGCTGCCACTAGCCGGTCCGCCAACTCGGGAGCGACGGCCATGAGCAGCCCACCGGAGGTCTGGGCATCGGCGGCGATGATCTCCTGGGTCTCCAAAACGGGACCGGCGAGGGTGAGGATTGGTTTGACGTGGGCCAGGTTACGTCGGGTACCGTCGGGGATGGTCCCCTGGGAGGCCAATTCCCGTGTTCCGGGTAGTAAGGGCAGGTCCTCGAACTCCACAACGGCCTGCACCCCGCTGGCCGTGCACATTTCCAACAGGTGGCCCAGGAGGCCGTAGCCGGTCACATCGGTCATGGCATGGACCCCCACCTCGTGGGCCCCTTCCATGGCCGAGCGGTTCAGGGTGGTCATGATCTCCACGGCTCGGGTCACCACGTCATCCGGGGCGGTCCCCCGTTTGATGGCGGTGGCAATAATGCCGGTGCCCAGGGGCTTGGTCAGGATCAGGACATCACCGGCCTGAGCGGTGCTGTTGCGGATCAGTTGGTCCTCGGCCACTTCACCGGTGATCACCAGGCCGTATTTGGGCTCCTCATCATCGATGGTGTGGCCGCCAAGGATATGAATACCGGCCTCGTGGGCCTTGTCCATACCCCCCTTGAGGATGTCCACCAGGTTGTCCAGGGGCAGCGCCTTGCTGGGGAAACCGACGATGTTCAGGGCGAACAGTGGCTTGCCGCCCATGGCATAGATATCGGAGAGGGCATTCGCGGCTGCGATTTGACCGAACTGGTAGGGATCGTCCACAATGGGGGTAAAGAAGTCGACGCTTTGCAGCAGGATCCGCCCGTCGTCCAGGCGGAATGCGGCGGCGTCGTCGGCGGTATCGAAGCCGACGAGGACTCGCGGGTCGCGCGGTTGCCGGGGCAGTTGACCCAGGACCTGGGCCAGCTCGTCAGGACCGAGCTTGCAGGCTCACCCCGAGCCGTGGCTGAGTTGTGTCAGACGTTTGTGCATACCGGGATAAATTTATCTACGGTGGGCGGCCAGGACATGGACTTTCGCCCCCAGCCTTCAGCGGTAAGCGATGAACTGTCAGCCATCAGTGGGAAAGAAGGAAATTCCGGGAGGGGACCATTTTGCGAGGTTGATCAGACTTCTCTCGCGGGGCAACTTGACCGCGCATCAGTGACCCCGGTTAACTGATAGCTATAACCACTCCGTCTTCAGCTCCAACAGCGCCCAGCCGTGGCCCTGCTCCAGGTGATTGGTGATCTCCGACAACCGCCGCTCCACCACCTTTTTCTCCGCCGCCACGGTGATGAAAGCCAGTTCGGCCCGGTTCCACACTTCCTGCTGTCCCACCTCGGCCACCGACACATTCATGCGGCCCGCTACCCGGTCCTTCAGGGATTTGATGACCCGGCGCTTGTCCTTTAGGCTGTAGGCTTCAGGGATATCGAGGACGGCGCGGAGCAGGCCGATGTGCATGAAGGGTTTCGGAGTCTGTGATCACTCACTCAGACTCGTGCCATCCAACATCCAACATCAAGCCCCCAGCCCCCCTAGTTCACGCCCCCCAGGATGATCGGCAGGCCGTCCTTGCCCGAGCCGATGACTATCACCTTGGCATTAGTGGAGCTGGCCAGGTTCTCGGTGGCCTCGATGCCTTTCCAGCGCAAAAAGTTGTCGCTGATCCCTTCGGCGACGGTCTTGTTGAAGTCCCTAATGCCCTGGGCCTCGATGCGCTTGCGCTCAGCTTCCTTGCGCTCCTTATCCAGGACGAACTCCATGCGTTGGCTCTCCTGCTCGGCCCGCAATTTCTCCTCGATGGCTGCGGACAGGTCCTGGGGCAGAATCACGTCGCGAAGCGGGGTAGCCTCTATTATAAGTCCCCGGGGTGAAACGGCAGCTGCTAGTTGGCTCGCGATGGTAGTAGCCACCTCATCGCGCATGGAGGCGTACACCGCTTTGGCTTCATATTTGGCGGTTACATCCCGGACAACCGAGCGGAAATTGGGCAGCAATACGTTGCGGATGAGATCTTCCTCCCGGCCGATAGTCCGCACTATATCAGGGCCGGCCGACGGGTCCAAATGGTAGATCACGCTGATCTCCAACCCCACGGTAAGGTTCTCCTTGGATGGGGCCCGCATCTCCTCTCGCCGCTCCTGAGTCTTGATGTTCAATTTGATGATGTCAGCGAAGGGGTTACGCACATTAACCCCTTCACGCAGCACCCGGCTGTCAACCTTGCCGAAGACCTTGATCACGCCAACAGTACCGGCATCGATCATCGAGATAGTTTGAGAGGCCGCCAGGATCAGGGACACCAGTCCCACCAGCAAGAGGGTACGGGGGCTGACCCCTATGGCGCTCAGGCTCTGGGACAGGGCACTGCGGCGGCGTATTTGCACTGAAACCACAAAGGCCACTAAAGCAACGACGATAAATAGGACAAATCGCATGGCGGGACGCTCCTTAGCTAGATATTAAAATTTGAGTCGAATAGATCAGCAGGAAGCTAGCACCTAAAAGTGACGGATGTTGCTTTATTCGTGCGGGCAGACCACCGCATCCCTGTTTCAACTGTCCGGCCCCCGTTCCCCCATACCATCGCTGGGAATCTCCTTGGTGAGGTTTCAGCGCCTGAGTAAATCGACGATGATGCTCCGGGCGGTGAGCTGGCTAGGACGAACCACTGCCCTCCCGCCGCCGCCGGGCCAGCTCGTAGCCCAGTACCCCGAAGGCCGTCGCCACGTTCAGGGACTGCTTGATTCCCGCCATGGGCAGTTCCAGGCACAGGTCGGCCAGGGCCACCAGCTCGTCGGAGACGCCCGTCACTTCGTTGCCCACCACGAAGCAGACGGGAAATTTCAGGGGTGCTTCCCAGAAATCCACGGCGTCGGTGGTCTGCTCCAATACCACCAGTTGCATGCCGCCGTCTTGAAGGCCGCGGGCCAGCTGGGCGGCCTCGGCGTGCTTCTCCCAGGGCATGGTATGCTCGGCCCCCAGGGCCGTTTTGGTGATCATCTTGTGGGGCGGGAAGGCGGAGTAGCCGCACAGGTACAGGTTCCCCAGGTGGAGGGCGTCGGCGGTGCGGAACATGCTCCCCACGTTGTAGGCCGACCGGATATTCTCCAGGATGGCGCAGATGGGCAGCCGGGGGCGATTGTTCACCTCATCCAGTGCAGGACGGGCCTGTTTGAGTTCCAGGTCGGTGAGCTTGCGGCGGACCATCTCAGCCACGGGGCTATTCCCAGTCGCTGGTAGGGGCGGCATCATCTTCGGCAATGAGGTAAGGTACCACCTTGGCCACGCACGGCTTGCCGGTATCGGGGTGGGGAATAGTCTGTCCCACCTGGTCCTCCAGCTCCTCGCGCCGGGGCGATTGGAGGGTCGCGGCATATTCGCCGGTCGCTTTCAGGTATAGGTCGAGTCCCCAGAGCTTGGCCATGGGTGAATTTACATGAGAAGTCCGGGCAAGGTGACCGGTTGCCCTGACTGTGCGGGCTCCACGGTATGGATATTGGCTGCAAAATCACTATCTATGTGTGTCTGTGGAGCATGCCAAGAATTCCCTGTGTGTTCAGGCTTCGACAGGGCCAATTTCCGGGATGGCAAGGAGTCTCCCATGAACAATGCAATCAAATTATTTCCCCTCCTCCTGACCTGTTCTTTTTTGGCTGCCCAGCCGCAGCTCACCATCGGCGCTGATGCCCGCACGGACCTGGAGGTCACCATCTACAACAGCAACATCGGTCTGGTGAAGGACACTCGCTCCTTTACCCTGCCCAAAGGGGGCCGCCTGGACCTGCTGCTCGAGGAAGTGGCCGCGAAGGTGCAGGCGGAGACGGTGCTGCCGGTGAGCCTGTCCCCGGACCGGGCCTGGGTGGTGCTGGAGCAGAACTACGAGTATGACCTCCTCTCGCCAATGACCCTGCTGTCCAAGTATGTGGGCCGGGAGGTGACCCTGGCCACCTATGATGCCAACAACAAGGTGATCAGCAAGCAGCGGGGCACCCTGTTGTCCCTCAATGACGGCCCCCTTTACCAGGTTGGCAAGGAGATTCACATCAACCATCCCGGCCACGTGATCCTGCCGGAGGTCCCCGATGAGCTGGTCGCCCGGCCCAGCCTGCGGTGGCTGGTGGAAGCGGACCAAGGCCGCCATAGTATCCAGGTCAGCTATCTCACAGCCGGTCTCACCTGGAAGGCCGACTATGTACTGAAGGTGAACCGGGGGGCCACCCGAGGCGACCTCACCGGTTGGATCACCCTGAACAACACCAGCGGCATCGCTTATCCCGAGGCATCGGTGAAGCTGGTAGCGGGAGTTGTCCATCGGGTAAGTTCCCGGCCGCGTTCCCTGCCTGCCCGACCGATGCTGGCCATGGCCCGTCCACCTGAGGTGACGGAAGAAGCCTTCATGGAGTACCACCTTTACACCATTCCCTGGGCGACAACCCTGAAGCACAACCAGCAGAAACAGGTGGAGCTGCTCAGCCGGTCGGGGGTGGGGTTGACGCGGAAGTATGTGGTGGAACTGTCGCCGAGGTATGCCGTTGGCCCCCAACTTGAGAACGGCAAACTGCCGGTGATCGTGCGGTTATCGTTGATCAACAGCCAGGCCAATCACCTGGGCGATCCTCTGCCGGGGGGCATCATCCGGGTATACAGCGAAGACCGGAGCGGCGGCCTTCAGTTTGCCGGTGAGGATCGCATCGGCCATACGCCCCGCGATGAGCAACTGACCCTTACCTTGGGGCAGGCCTTCGACCTGGTGTGCGAGGTCAAGCAGACTGGCTACGAAAATTTGGGCGCCCGGCGGACCCGGCAGCACGAGCACAGCATGAAAGTCAGCCTGCGCAATCGCAAGGATAGCGAGGATGTGACCATCGACGTTCTAGCCCGCTTCGCCGGAACTTGGCAGATGCGCACGAACTCCCACGACTTTGTCAAGGAGGATGCCTTTACCGCCAAATTCCCCATCAAGGTCCCTGCTGGTGAGGAGGTGGTCCTGACCTATTCCGTCCGGGTAACCCGGTAATGCAAGTGCTTGTGTTAGGCGGTGGGCTGGTGGGCAGCGCCATCGCCCGGGACCTGTCCCGGGACGACCGGCTCGAGGTTATCGTGGCCGACCGTAGTCCTCAGGTGCGGAGCGACCTCGCGGACCGCTACGGAATGAAGACGATTCATGTGGACGTAGCTGACCCGAAGGCTCTGGTCCAGGCCGTTCAAGGTGTCGACTTGGTGGTGGGGGCGGTGCCCGGCTTTCTGGGTTACCGGATGCTGGAGACCGTCATCGGGGCAGGGAGGGACGTGGTAGACATCTCCTTTTGCCCCGAAGACCCCCTGGACCTCCAGGAGTTGGCAGTGGCACAGCAAGTCACCGTCGTGGTCGATGCCGGGCTCTCACCGGGTTTGGACAACCTGGTGCTGGGTCACTACCATGAATTGTACGACCGCATCGACCATTTCGTTTGCTACGTGGGGGGCCTGCCCCAGGTGCGCAATTGGCCCTTCGAGTATCAGTCCGTTTTCTCACCCATCGATGTCATCGAGGAATATACCCGGCCAGCGCGATTGCGGATCGATGGACAGGTAGTGACCCGTCCGGCACTATCGGACTTGGAGCAGTTGGACCTGCCTCAGGTAGGGGTCGTGGAAGCCTTCAATACCGATGGCCTGCGGACTTTGCTCACCACCCTGAATATTCCCAACATGTGCGAGAAAACCGTGCGCTACCCGGGCCATGCTGAACAGATGCGAATGCTTCGGGACGCCGGCTTTTTCAGCACCGACTCACTGGACATCGCAGGGCGCCCCGTCTCACCCCGGGCCGTCACTGCTCAGCTGCTGTTCAATGCCTGGCAGCCCGAGGGCGACGGACGGGACCTGGTGGTCATGCGCGTCATCCTTACCGGCCAGCTGCAGGGGCGCCCGGTGATAACCACCGTGGATCTATATGACGAGTATGATGGCGGCACAAATACCACGGCCATGGCCCGAACCACCGGCTATACCTGCGCCGCGGTGGCCCGTCTGGTACTGGATGGCAGCTACCGGAAGCCCGGCATTGCGCCGTTAGAAATGGTTGGGGCGAACCGGAAGGCCTATGACCGGCTGCTGGATGATCTGGCTCAAAGGGGTATCACTTTGACCGTGTCCCAACGGGAAGAGGCGTAGGCGTGGGGAACATAACAGTTGGCTCCTCCTTAGGAATTTCCAGCAGGGGCCCGGCCAGCAGGCTCGTATCAATGACCGTGGGGTAAGTCGTGGCCTGAAGGTGCTCGATCCACTCCCTGATGTGCCGCCGCCGGTGGGTCGCGATCCAATCTTGGCGCAGGCGCGGGGCGAGGGATTCATAAGGGGGCAGGTCAGCCTTCCGGTAACCATGGAGCCGCACCAGGATGTAAGCATCGCCAACGGATAGGGGTCCCAACAGTTCGCCTCCCCACTTCGCTCCGGCCAGCTCCGGTGCAGCTGGGCCGTAGATGCCCACCGGCACCCAACCCAATTGCCCGCCGACCTTTCTGCCCCAGGATCGCTCGGTGACCGAACGCGCCAGCGCACTGAATTCGGCTCCCCCCAGAAGGGAATCCTTGAGCGTAACCGCCCACAGGGAGTCACGCACGACGATTTCCTCCAGGTTCACCAGGGCGGGAGTGGTATAGCGTGATGGGTGACGAGCGAGAAATAGACGCAGCGAGTCCTCCCTCGGATCGATCTGCCGGAGCAGGCCCATGATCACCGAGTCCTTGATGGCGGTGTGGATAACGGCGGTCTGGAGACTGTCAGCACGGCGCAAGATTGTATCGTTCCCAGGCAGGGAAGCCGCCAGACCCACGAGGCGGTCCCACATGAGCATTCGCCGGACCCTTTCACGGAAGGTTGCCACCTTGTCGATGCCGAACCTGTCGCCCGGCGGCAGTAGATCGAGCCGGTACAGGACCCAATTCAGGGTATAGGGTTCTCCATCCAGCTTGAACAGCACGACATCCAATAGCTCTGGCTCCGGCGGGAGTTCCGCCATTTTCGGCTGTGGATCGGCTAGGATCCGAGACCGCAGTATCTTCCGGGTGGCCAGCCTGCGCCAGTTGATGGGGAGGTCCGCGGCCCACTGACGCAGCGTTTTTTCGGCAGCACGGGTGTTGATCTCCCGTTCCAGCTCCGACGCTATTTGCTGATATCGCTTGACACGCTCAAAGTGACCATGATCAGGCTGAAATGCTTTATCCAGCAGCTGGAAGATTTGGAAGCCTTGGGCATGATGGAACGGACCTGAATATTGCCCTGGCGCCAAATGGTAGGCCACCCGGGCATAAACCGGGTCCAACTGGTAGGAAAATTTCCATTCGGGCTCACCCGGTTGATCCAGTGTGATGCGGGGGACGGAATTCATGAGCGCGAGGGACTCGAAAGATTCACCCGCTTGGAGTCGATTCAAATAGTCCAGGGCGACGAGGCTGTCGGCTAGGGTTAGGTACCGGCTGAGGAAGCGAGTGTTGCGATAGCGGTATTCGGCCTCGATCAAGTCTATGCCGGCCTGGCCATTTGCGTCGAAGTGAACTTGGGCCACCTCGTCTAAGAGCATGGCCTTCCACGCTTCATAGCCGGTCGTGAGAATGGGGAGTGCCTGATCAAGTCCCGTGTCATGGGCGTACTGATAAAAAATGACCTCCTCGACCATTTCTTCCAGGAAAGTCTTCCGCGTGTTGGGGGTATCGGTCAGTGAGGGTCTCTGAAGATAGTCCGAATACCTCTGCTCGAAAGTTTTCAGGGTGATCCGGTACTGGCCAACGATGGCCACGTTCTGCTGGGAAGACTGGGCGTTCAGCGGTGTCAGCCCCAGCCCGGCCAACAGGATGGACCCCAGGGACCAACAAGCGTGCACGGATCGATTCGAATGGCCCATCATAGGTTTAGTCATGTGCATCTATTTCAATGGTAAAAGGTTACTGTCTCGGTGGATGTGGGGTGTCGTCAAGTGACGGTGAAGCTATTCAGACCGGGTCGGGTTTGGAACCCCTTTTTTCCGGTAGGCAACTCTGCGGCTGGAGTCGTAGATTTACCCTCTGACAGCCCCGGTAGCTCAGCTGGATAGAGCAACGGCCTTCTAAGCCGTCGGTCGTGGGTTCGAATCCCGCCCGGGGTACGAATAAAAACAAGGGCTTAGGAGAACTCCTAAGCCCTTTTGCTTAATTGACAGTGCTAGACAGGTCTCGACGAGAGCAGAATGCAATTGTCAGGAAAATTGCATTCTCATTGCATCGTTTTTTTGGCCTTTTAACGGTCGCGCTGAGTTATATGGGTTGGGAAAAAATAGGTGCCCGCATGGATACCTACCGCATTCATTCGGCTTAGCTGATGATTTTATCGAGACCCTGAACCAATAGCTTAAGCTCCATCTACATCGCGGAATTGGGTACTTAGCGGCACCAGCATACATACGCTCTATTGTTGATCTAATCAAATTGGCACTTGAGGGCTAAAGCTATCAGAAGCAGTGATAAGCCCCCTTCAATGTACCAAGTGTAAAGTTCGTATTTAAAGTTTTAGTTGACATTTAATGGATCCAGTTGCTGCGATATTGCTCAACCATTACGATATTACAACTACTACATTTCTAGATTGCAGGTTACTTTGAACCCGTTGATTCGAAGCAACTTAAACTTACCGTGAATTCAGGACATTACACACCGAACTAAGGACATTACCGACCGTTTTCGGCTAAAACTCAGGATATAACTGTAGTTATGTGGTGAATGCGTCTTGCATGTTCTTTACTACTTCAACCTTGGATACCGTCCTCCAGCTCCAGAAGCCATACTCCCACTCACCTTACAATCAGATCAATTACGTGTTAACTGAAACCTCAAATACTAACTTAACATGTGGTCCAAACAATGGGGGCAGGTCATGGATGCCAAGATGTTCCAGTGTACGCCTGACTGAGAGGTCGGACGCTTCAACCAGACGAATGATCTCCATCTTCTCTGCTTGGCCGACTCTCATATAACGTCCG
>JADFNF010000232.1 GCA_022563485.1 Fidelibacterota bacterium
GCCAGATCAAGGAGATGCGTAAGACTGATGAGGAAGAAAAGGAGGAGGTCTTCCTGGCGTTCTGGGCCGCGTTGGACCCCACGCCGGCCACACCGAAGAATGAGCTGATGGATGAATATTATGGGCGCGTGGCCTATGCCAATGCTCATTTCCGATCCTACGGCTCAGGTTGGAAAACCGATATGGGGATGGTTTTTATTATTTACGGTCCTCCGGATGATATCGAGCGCCATCCCTGGGATATTAATCGTAAGCCTTACGAGATCTGGACCTATTACGAGAAGGGGAGCCGGAGATTCGTCTTTATTGATCTTAACCTGTTCGGTGATTACCGGCTGATTACACCCCTTTACCCCAACCGGTAAACGGGCAGCCAGACTCTACCTTGCCTGGCGATAGTTTCTCCTACAGCCGCCTGCAGACGTTCAGTCACTGCCCCGCCCAATACCGCTTCCATTACCTGGAGGACTTGGCCCAAACAGCCACGTCCATCGAAAGTTTTCTCGGCAGCCGTCTACACGAGGCCCTGGAATGGCTTTACCGTGAGCGGCTGGCAGGGCGGTCCGTTCCCTTTGATGGCCTGCTGAAGGTGTATCGGTCCCAGTGGGCGCAACACTGGAGCGGCCAGATTCGCATCGCCGATCCAGCCTGGCAGACCGATGACTACTATCAGCTGGGCCTCCGATCATTGGCGGGATTCTATCGCCGTCATAGGCCGTTCGATCAACCGGTCACCAACACCGAACTGGTGCTGAAATTTGATCTGGACGGCGATGGCCATTACCTGATGATCGGAGTCCTGGATCGACTGGACAACCACGGCCCCGGCTGGTGGTCCATCCACGATTACAAATCGGGCCGAAGAATACTCACCCAAGCCCAGGCGAACCAGGATCTGCAGATGAAGATCTATTACCTGGCTCTCCTTAAAACCCAGGAACAGGTAGAGCGGGTGGATGTGGTATGGGATTTTTTACGCCATGGCCGGGAGGTGGCTATTGATCGGGTTGATTGGAGTCCCTCACGCATCACCACCATGATCAAGAAGCGCATCGACCGGGTCCGGGAAGCCGAGGCTCAGCCCGAGCTGCTGCGTCCCAAGGAATCTATCCTCTGCAACTGGTGCTATTATTGGGAGGCTTGTCCCGCCAAGCTAGGCCAGACCCATCCGGCGCGGGCGGCGCAGTAAGGCGTGGCTAGGCAATCACATCAAAATCGTATTCGTAATTGACCATCCAGTTTTCGGGATCGGTCTTATCGATGGATATGATGCCTTCTGATTGAAGTTTATGGTCAAACTTCCTCCGCCTGGGATCATCCGATTCGAGGGGCAGAAGTGCGTCAAGCCGATCCTCAAATTCCTGTAAGGGAAGAGTCAATTCGCTCTTGAATATATGCATCCCAATATCCCGGTGGATTTTAAGTAACTGAATCGTCCGTTCGAGTGCGCCGACGCGTTCACCCAGCGAATCTTGGTTCCAGGATCCAGGGCCGATAGCCTCCCGCCTTAGGTGTCTCCATTTTACAAATCCACGGGTTGTAAATACAACGAAAAGTATAAAATAAGAAATAAGGAACAATCCCAGGATATACACGACCGGACTGTTATCGTAGTTGGTCGTTATCAGAGAACCGAGCGAGCCGACAATCATTGAGAAAAAACCGAAAAATACAGCTGACCAGAAAAAGTTAGAACGATGCAGCTCCACTTCGGCCAGCGGTACGAGGGGAACGCCTATTGCCTTCGGGTCGATTAATCTAAGAGCCGCTCTCGCATCAAACGTCTTTTCCGAATTCCTACTCATCACTTCGGTTCCTCTCCGAGGGTAAAATAATTTGGGACCCTTTCACGATGACATTTTATCGGTAACATATTCAATTTTATCTAATCATTTTAAACAAGGGTTCCATCCTAAACTGATAGCGTTTGCCTTAGAAAAGTACCTATAATATGTCGTTTGAGCAATATAAAATATTTATACTGTACCCCCGGAACTGGAAGCATGGCGAGGGATTTGATGACCTTGTCTACCAGGAGCCAAACCCACCCGGCCCGGGTGGCGCCGTGACTCCCAACATCACGATCCGTCATAGCCTCCGCGCCTCTTCCCCAAAAATCATTCCCTTCGCCATCCTCGGCGGGTAACTTTTCCCGTCGAATTTGGCGTCCTGTATGTTAGCAACACCGCGGTTAGATAACAAGCCCCTGCTAGAGGTCCAGCACCTGCAATGCACCTTCCCTATTCGGCAGGGGGTGCTGGGCCGGGTCACCGGCCGGGTGCGGGCCGTAGAGGATGTCTCCTTTACCCTGGGCCGGGGAACGACCCTGGGCTTGGTGGGGGAGTCGGGCTGCGGCAAGACCACGGTGGGCCGGTGTATCCTCCAGCTCCTGCGCCCGACGGCCGGGTCGGTGGTGTTCGAGGGCGAGGAACTGGTGGGGATGGCCCCCAAGCGCCTCCGCACACGGCGCCG
>JADFNF010000053.1 GCA_022563485.1 Fidelibacterota bacterium
GCCGGCGAGAACGAACTGAGTGCCGCCCAGCGTAAGGGTGAAATCCACCCCCAATCGGTTGAGTACGGCGATCCCCACAATACTACTCAAGCCGCCTGCGATGCAAGCCACGCCCCCCTGGGGGGTGACCCGCTTCCAGAGAAAGGCGGCCAACAGGGCCGGGGTCAGGCTCGCTCCCACCAGGGAGTAGGCGTAGAGGGCCATGGAGAGGACCGTCTCGAACTGGGTGAGCAGTAGCAGGCCGATCCCCCCGAAGATCACCACCATGACCCGTTGGAGGTTGACTTTCTGCCTGTCGGTGGCCCCAGGGTTGATGAAGCGCTGGTAGATGTCACGGCTCACGTTGGTGGATGGGACCAGCAGGAAGGTGTTCCCGGTCGAGAGCACGATGGCAATGGCCGCCGCCAGCAGAACGGCTCCACCCATCACGGGCAGTCCGTGCCGGGCAATGTACAGGATGATGGTCTCCGAGGCGGCCCGGCCGACCATGGAGGTCTCGACCATCAGGTCCGGGTAAGCGGCCCGGCCCACAATGGCCAGCAGGGCCAGGGCTGTTTCGATCACCATGATCCCCAGCACCATGCCGATGACCGCCCGTCGGGCCGCGTGCTCGTTCTTGGCGGAAAAGAATTTTTGGTACATGCCGCTCTCGCCCAGGATCAGGAGGAAGGTGGGCAGGGCCACACCCAGCACCCACAGGGCGTTATGCCCGCCCATCAGGGTCAGGTGGTCTGGGGGCAGGGCTGCGATGACTGCTCCCACCCCCCCAACCTGGAAGACCATGTAGGGCAGGGCGAACAGGACGCCCAGGGCGATGATGAGGCCGTTGATGATGTCCACCGTGACGATGGAGACCATCCCCGCCAGGGCGGTAAAGGTGACGATGGCCGCGGCGGTGATGTACATGCCCGTGGCCGGGGAAATGGCCCCGTCGGTGACGATACTCAGGATCCAGCCGCCCCCGCGAAACTGGTAGGCGGCGATGGTCACGTAAGCCAGGATGATGGCCAGGGTGCCCAGGATGCGAGCGGTGGCGTTGTAGCGCTGCTCCAGCAGGTCCGGTATGGTGTACTGGGCGATGCGCCGCACCCGGCCGGCAATGAAGAAGGCCACCACCAGTCCCACCCAGCCCCCGAAGGAGAACCAGAGCTCCGCGATCCCCGTTCGGTACGCCAGGCCAGCGCCGCCGAAAAGGGAACCGGAACCGATCCAGGTGCAGACCAGGGTGCCGATCAGCAGTGCCACGGGCACCGAACGACCCGCCACCATGAAGTCCTCGTGGCTGGTTATGGAGCGTGAGCGCCACAGGCTGATGGCGATCAGGATCAGGGGGTAGATGAAGACAACGGCCACTAAAAGGTTCATGGATCTGCTCCAGTCAGGTATTCGATGGCAAAGTGGAAGAACAACTTACAGCTTGCCGATCCCCTCTGCCATACGCTGAAGGCCCTCAGAAATGTTATCGATGGAATTGGCGTAGGACAGGCGCAGGTAGCCTTCGCCGTGAAGCCCGAATGATGTGCCGGAGAGGGTGGCCACGCCCCAGTCCTCCAGGAAGTAGTCTTCCAGCTCCTTGCTCGATCGGGGCAAATCAGTGACATTGGGGAAGACGTAAAAGGCGCCCGCGGGCCTGCGACAGGTGATGCCTTCGATGGCGTTGAGCCCCTGTACGATGGCATCCCTGCGCCGGCGAAACGCATCCGTCATGGCCCTTGGTCCATCCTGGGATCCGTTGAGGGCATCCACCCCGGCCAGTTGGACGAAGGTGTTGGTGCAGGAGTTGCTGTTGGTCATGAGCCGGGCGACCCAGAAGGCCAGCTCCTGCGGCATGACGCCGTAGCCCAATCGCCAGCCGGTCATGGCGTAGGTCTTGGAGAAGCCGTCGAGGAGGATAGTGTGTTCCTGCATGCCCGGGAAGGAGAGCAGGGAATGGTGCTCGCCCTCGTAGATGATGCGGGAATAGATCTCATCGGACAGGACCATGAGATGGTGCCGGTTCACCAATTCAGCGATGAGGGCCAACTGGTCGTGGGTGATCACGCCCCCGGTGGGGTTGGCCGGTGAGTTCAGGATCAGGAAGGTGGTCCTGGGCGTAATCAGAGCGGCGAGCTCGTCCACATCCACGCCGAAATCATTCACCTCCCGGATAGGGAGGGGGACGGCCCTGGCGCCGATCCAGTTGATCACCGATTCGTAGATGGGAAAGCCGGGGTTGGGATAGATCACCTCATCACCGGGATTGACGCAGGCCAGGAGAGCGAAAAAGATGATGGGCTTGGCCCCGGGGGTGACCACCACCTGATCGGGCCTGATGGCAACGCCCCGAGTCCGGGTCAGTTCCTTGGCGATGGTCTCCCGGAGCAGTGGCAGCCCGGCCGATGGCCCGTAGTGGGTGAAGCCTTCGTCCAGGGCCCGCTTGGCGGCCTCACGGATATGGTCGGGGGTATCGAAATCGGGTTCGCCCAGCTCCAGGTGGATGACGTGCCGGCCTTGGGCTTCCAGTCGCTGCGCCTTGACCAGCACGTCGAAAGCGGTTTCAGTGCCCAGGCGGGCCAGATTCGCTGCCAGATTCATCATTTAACTCCCCGCATTGGTGTGGATTGATCCCGGCTTCAATGCTGAGCAGCTGGCCGGCCAGCTTCAGGTGCCGTGATCCCTGGTTGCGTCCCTCCCTGTTTTCCGGTAGATTCGGTGCCTGAACCTAAATCCGGTCCCCTTCGTTAAGGGAGCCTGTAACCTCGATTCAACGTTCCAACGGGAGGATTTATGAAGCTGAAGCTTCACTGGCAGATATTCATCGCCATGGCCCTGGGCGGGTTGTTTGCGACGCTGTTCAAGGACCAGGTCCCAATGGTTGCGCCCCTCGGGGACATCTTCATGCGCCTCCTGAAAATGGTGATCGTACCCTTGATCCTGAGCTCCATTATTACCGGGGTGGCCGGCATCGGCGATTCCCGCAGCCTGGGCCGCCTGGGTGGCAAGACCTTCCTCTACTATATTACGACCAGTTTCCTGGCCATAGCCGTAGGATTGACCCTGACCAATGTGATTCAACCCGGTGTGGGGTTGGAGGTAGCCCAGGAGGTGACCATCAGTCCCGATGACCTGGAGAACCCCGGTTCGGTGGCCGACATACTCATGCGCATTATTCCCATTAACCCGGTGGCCGCAGCAGCTGAGGGCGACATTTTGGGGATTATCTTTTTCGCCATTATTTTCGGGTTTGCCATTACGCGGCTGCCCGAGAAGCACTCCAAAACACTGCAGGCCTTCTTTCAGGCAGTCTTTGAGGCCATGATGACCCTCACCCAGGCGATCATTCGTCTGGCGCCCATCGGCGTGTTCGGACTGATCAGCCAGGCCGTGGCAAGTATGGGCTTTGGTCTGTTTCAGGCGGTGGGCAAATATATGCTCACCATCTTACTGGGACTCAGTATCCATTTTCTGATTGTCCTGCCCATCATCTTTTACCTGTTTACCCGGCGGAATCCCCTGGACCACTACCGGGCCATGGCGGCCGTCATGGCTATGGCGTTTTCCGGTAGCTCGTCATCGGCTACCCTGCCCCTCACAATAGACGCTGTGGAAAAGAAGGCCGGGGTGTCCAACAAGGTATCCAGTTTCGTTCTGCCCATGGGAGCCACTATCAACATGGATGGCACCGCTCTATATGAGTGCGCCGGAGTGCTGTTTATCGCTCAGGCCCTGGGTATTCCCCTGGGATTTGGTCAGCAACTGGTGGTGGTTTTTACGGCCCTGCTGGCCTCCATAGGTGCGGCGGGCATTCCCTCAGCCGGTTTGGTGATGATCTTTATCGTCCTGGAGGCTGTGGGCATCACGACTCCGGCGGCCTATGCCCTGGTGGGCATCATGCTGGCGGTGGACCGGCCCCTCGACATGTTTCGTACCGTCGTGAATGTCACCAGTGATTCCATCGGGGCCGTGGTGATCGCCCACTCCGAGGGGGAAAAGTTGAACTACCCCTTGGTAGGAACAAGCAGATCAGCCTAGTTGGAGGCATCACGTTTGGACCCCAAAATGGGCCAAATAAACATGGTATTACTTGACGACGGTGACAACGGCGTGTAATTTGTAATCGATATTTGAAAACGATTGCCCGCGGACTGGTTTGTAACTCAGATCCTTCAAACTAACTCAATAGGGCGCCATATTCGATTAATGCAGTGCAGGCCTTTTCCGATTCGTCGGGATGAAGGAAGCCTGCTTTGGTTGAGAGGAGCCCACCGTTCATTCTAAGGACGGGATCTGAGTTGCCCTCGGTTCGCGGGCAGTTTTTACCGGTATCTTTTCTCGCCGAACATGACCCGCTAACACGATACTCAGCTACACCCGACCTTCGAGTTTGCTTTGGAACGATTGGATCACTGCCCGGGGGCCCCTGACCGTCAGAACGGTGGTGTCCTGATCGAAAGTGCGATCCTTCACTTCCAGTGCTTCGTACACCGCACTGATCAGCCGGGACTGTTCGGGGGGAACTCGCAGCTGAACCTGGTCGAAGTCTTGGGAGTAGGCCTGCGAAATCACCGCCTCCAGCCGATCCAGACGTAAGCGTTGGCGGGCCGACACGACCACGGCGTCCGGAAATTGTCGTTGCAGCTGGGCCAAGCTGCCGTCATCATCGATGGCATCCAATTTATTCAGGACCACCCTGCTCGGCTTGTCGCTGAGCCCCAGCTCACCTAAAACTTCGTTAATGGCCTCAAAGTGCTCCATAACCTGGGGTGAGGAGGCGTCCAGAATCTTCAGGATCAGATCAGCTTCGGCCACTTCAGTAAGGGTGCTGCGAAAAGAAGCGATGAGATGGTGGGGCAGTTTACGGATGAAACCTACCGTGTCGCTCAGGAGGACCGTGTGGCCGTCGCTCAGGGCCAATTTCCGGGTCGTGGTGTCCAGGGTGGCGAACAGGCGGTCCTCAACATAGACCTGGGCGCCGGTCAAGGCGTTGAGCAAGGTTGATTTGCCCGCATTGGTATAACCGACCAGGGCCACCCGGAAGGCTTGCTGGCGGCGGTGGCTCTGGGTGGCGCGTTCCGAGACAATGTGTTTGAGGTCATTCTGCAGGAGGCGGATACGAGCCCGGGTCATGCGCCGGTCAACCTCGATCTGGGTTTCACCGGGGCCGCCCCTGGTCCCGATACCCCCCTTCTGGCGCTCCAGGTGCGTCCACAGCCCGGACAATCGGGGCAGCATATACTGCAGCTGGGCCAACTCCACCTGGGTTTTGGCTTCCCGGGATCGGGCACGTTTGCCGAAGATATCGAGAATGAGACCGCTGCGGTCGATGACCTTGATATCTTCTCCGGCCATTTTTTGCAAGTTTTTATGCTGGGAGGGGGACAGGTCCTCGTCAAAAATGATGAGATCGCAGCCCAGCTCCTGGCCCTGCATGACCAGGGATTTCGCTTTGCCTTTGCCGATGTAAGTAGCGGCGTCGGGCCGGTCACGGCGCTGAATAATCCGGCCGACCACGTCGGCACCGGCGGTCTGGGCCAGCAGGCCAAGTTCGTCGAGGTGCTCCTCTACCACTGGGGGGGCGGTGGAGGGCCAGCGCACGCCCACCAGCAGGGCCGTTTCCCTGGGTGCGCCTTGGCCCTGGGCCCTACCCTCTTGGGTTGTCTGGGACCGGTCGTCTGGGGGAGTTGTAGACATTACTGATAATGAACTCCAGAATTAACAGAATGATGAGCAGGTAGAGCAGGGGCCGCCAAAGTTCTCGACCGAAGCGTGCCTGCTGAATATGTTCCCCGACGGGCCCCCCCGCTGCCAGAATAAAGGCCCGATCTGGGCCAAACAGGCTTGCCAGGGCCGTAGGGCTGAGGTAGCCCGCGGTGAGTTCCTCCTGTGGAATATTGACCCGGAATTTGGCCCCCTGGTCAAGGGCCTGCAAAGCTTTCGATTGGCGATTCCCCGTGGGGCCAAGGGCATAAACCCCCGGCTCCTGGAGATTCCGCAGGGTGATGGTGCGGGTACGCATATCCGGAATGATCAGGCTGGTCACCTTGTTGGGAGCCGTCAAGGTCATTGATTGGGTGGACTGCCGGGGGGTGACCGCCAATACGGGGCGATCGCCTACCCGCACATCAGCCAGTACGGAGCTGGCGGGTCGCCAGTAAATCAGGCGATGCCACAATGGGATGAAGCTGCCCCGGATGGGCATGTCGGTCCACTGTAGGTTGAAAGGTAGGGCAAACAGGAAGACCGTTCCGGTACCTGAACCGGTGCGTATGAGCAGGGGATAGTTCCCCTGTACCCGTAGAACCATCTCATCCTGGCCCCTGGGATGAACGGGGTAGATCAGGGATGTGCGTGGCAGAGCATCCAGGTCCCTTTCACGGGCAAAGGCCTGGCTGAAGAGCGAGGATTCCAGAACCTGATTGTCCAGGGGGAGCGGAGAGCCCAATCTCTGGGGCGTCAGCTCGACGGGAGGGAGGTCCAGCTGTTCTATCAGGATGCCGAGTGCCTGACCATGCTCCGGATCGGGACCGGGAATCACGATCAGGCTGCCCCCGCCATCCATGAAAGCCTTGAGCCGCCGTGACAGGAGCCGAGGGACCCCCGGCAGGCTGTTAAGCACGATAACGTTGTAGTTCTGGGGCTCCCAGGTTATATCGGCCGGACTCACTTCCTGGAACTGGATATGGGGCGTTTCGCTCGCCAGGGCACCTAGGGCCAGCCCTGGGAAAGACGGATCCAGGTCCGGGGGTTCGACGAGGAGCACCCGCACCTCTTCAGGGATAAAGGTGTGGAAATAAAAGCGATTATCTCCTGGGCGCTGATCACGTTCAATGGCCGCATACCCCTGCTGATGCCCGGGGATAGTGGGTGCGACTTGAAACGTGAAGGTCTTCTGCTCACCCACATTCAGATCGACGACCAACTGGCCGGAACGCACGTCATTGAGCACGATTTGAACCGGGATATTGCGTTGGGGTTCCTCGCCGGTATTCCGCACGGTAACGGTCACGTCCATGAGTTCACCGACCAGGGGGATGGTGGTTTCCACGTTGGCATTGATGACGGCCAAATTTTGGTCCTGGGATGTCACGGGCATCAGGAAGAAGTGCCAGTCGGCCCAGGTGGTCATATCCCTGCCCAGCTGCCGGAGCACGCCCTGCTGATGGACTTGAAAGTCACTGATCAACACCATTTCACGGTTGGCATAGAGGCGGGCGCCATCCTGGAAGGCCGGGGAGCTGAGGCTATCCAGTATGGCCTGTAGATTATCCTGCCGATATCCGGGCCGGAACAGGCTGACCAGCTCCTCGACCTTAGGCAGATTGGCGGCGGTACCGTTGTAGAGGGTCCGGCCATCGGTGGCCCGGAGGATCACCACCTGACCGCGGTTGCCTTGGTCCGCGAGGTTCTCAAAGAGATCCGTTAATATGGCCACTGCCCGTCCCTGCCGCCGGCCCTGGCCAATACGACGGGCTTCCCCGCTCATGCTGAATGAATCATCGATGACCACTACGGTGAGTGTGGAAGCCGTGTCACCCATCCAACCCTGGAAATAACCCTTCACGATCGGCCGGGCCAGGAGCAATAGCAGCACGAGCAGGATCAGGGTGCGTAATAAGATGACCAGCCACTGGTTCCATCGCAGGCGCCGGATGGAATCATGCTCCATTTTGTCAAAAAAGATGAGTGTGGAAAAATCCACAACCCGGGTATTGGCTCGGCTGATCAGGTGGATAATGAGGGGCAGGGCCGCAGCGGGCAGGGCCCAGAGGAGTTGGGGTATCAGAAAGCTCATAGCCCTGTTGCAAGCATGAGGGTCATCGCGGCTCCGGAGAACAGCGGTATAGCGATGTTATCGTTGATAAAGGTCCAGGGGATGAGTTCGGCCAGGGCGGCGACTGTGGCGCCTATCAGGGCCGTGGCCCCATTCACCCCGGCTGGCAGGGCGATGAGCAAACAGACGATGAAACAGGTCAAAGTCCCCTCCAGGGACTTGTGGCCGATCAGTGTGCGGCCATAGCGCTGTCCTACAAAAGCGGCTGCCGAATCTCCCAAAGTGAGGAACAGCATCGCCAGGATAGCCACGGTGGGCGGGAAAAGTATGGCCGCAAGCAGGTTTCCGATCAGGAGATAGGTGGCGCCGGTGGGGCGTTTTCGTTCCTCCAGGCGGGTCATGGAGCCAAAATACCGTTGATAGAGGTCGGCTCCCCACCCAGTCATTATCCGCAGAATTTCCGCCAGGATCATTATCACGGTCACTACCGCTAACACCGGCACCGTCACTTCCCGTCCGGCGAGCCAGTAACCGAGGGGAATAATGCTGGACCCCGCATGGATCAGGTTACGCCGTAACTCCCCCGGGCCTGCAGGCACCGTCAGCCCTGGAGTTCCCGGAATCTCCGGGGGATGTCCGGCGCCTGGAACAGCCCTGACCCGACGATTGCCAGATCAATCCCCGTCGAGTACACACGCTCCAGGGTGTCGAGGTTGACGCCGCCGTCAACGGCGATGAGGTAGTCATGGTCCTCACGTGCAGCAACGGCCCTGCGCATCGTCTCCAGGGTATTCTCGATGAATGTCTGGCCGCCAAAACCGGGAAACACCGACATGATCAGCAGATATTTGAAATCATCCAGGTAAGGGAGCAGGGCATCGAAAGCAGTATCGGGATTGATGGCCACGCCAGGGGTAGCACCCAATTTGTCGATGGCTGCCAGGTCACGGCGCAGGTCTTCACTGGCCTCATAGTGGATGATGACCGTATCGGCGCCGGCTTTCACGAACTGTTCGAAGTAGCGGTGGGGCTGGGTGATCATGAGATGAACATCGAGCCGGGCGGTGGCCAGACGCCGAATGGCCTCGACGATGAAGGGGCCAAAGGTAAGGTTGGGCACAAAATGGCCATCCATCACGTCGAGATGCAGGCGGGTGGCCCCGGCCCCTTCCACCAGACGGATCTGCTCACCCAACTGGGCGAAGTCGGCGGCCAGCAAACTGGGTGATATTTTTCGCTCCATACGTCTCATACGCTTTGTTCGCTAAATGAACTCCAAAACGCCGGATCCGATACTCACTTCTGATCCCGGTCATAGGTGCTCACGGTCAGATTGACCGCGCGTTTGAACTTCAGAACCGTACCCCCAGCAATACTTTGATCGATAATGGTGTTGGGCAACAGGTTAGGGGCATAGAGGTAGCGGACATGTCCCACGGCCAGCCCAGCATCGAGAATCTCACGGCGGCCGGTCTGGTAGCCTATGCCCACCACGCTGGGGACGTAGAAGGAGGGGGGTGGCAGGCCAAGGCTAACCATGAGGGCCAGACCGTTTCCACGGCGGAGGAGATTACCGCCTTTAGGGGCTTGCCAAGTGACCACACCGGCGGCGTACGCATCGCTGTAGGTCGTGTGGACGGTATCCTTGACCAACCCGGCCCGAGCGATGTCGATTTCGGCGGATCGGAGGGTCTTGCCCACCACATCAGGGACGGTGACCATCTGCTCTTCCGCGGTCACTGTCAGCTGAATGATGCGTCCCTTTTTAACCCGGGAATAGGCTTTGGGATACATCTCGAATACCTGATTCGGCGGATATTCCTGGGTGCGGGCCACTTTGGCCTTGAAGACCCGAAAGCCGTCATCCCTTAATCTCTTGATGGCTTCCCGGTAGGGGAGGCCCACCACGTTCGGCAGGTAACGCACCTGTCCCTGGCGGACATAGGCCGGCATAACCACCCGGTCCATGAGCAGGAGCATGAGACCGCTGAGGACACCCAAGGCCAAGCAGTATTGGAGGAGTGGCCTGAGTTTCATAGTACCTGGAGCCTGACGGCATAAACACCATCCACCCGGTGGTTGGGGGGGAAGGTCTGCAGAGCACCCTGGTCATTGATCCAGGGCTGTGGTACCCCTTCAGGCATGGGAACCACGCTAAACTCGGGGAACCGCTGCTGAAAGGCATGGACGAGGTCCCAATTCTCTTCCGGTTCCAGGGAGCAGGTGGCGTAGATCAACACACCCCCAGACCGGAGGTATTTGGCTGCGTGTTCCAGAAGAGACATCTGGAGGGACGCCATTTCCGCCAGATGTCCTGGTTGGCGGCGCCAACGCAGGTCAGCACGGCGCGCCAGCACCCCGGTGCCCGAGCAAGGGGCGTCAACGAGGATTTTATCGGCCTTGGGCAGGGGCTGCGTGCGAACGTCCCCGGGGTACAGCGTCACGTTATCCAGGTTCAGGCGGTTCAAGGTGTCATTGATCAGCGCCACCCGTTCAGGGTCGATTTCATAAGCCAGTACGCGCCCTTGGGGTCCCACGCTCTCGGCTAGGGCGGCGGTCTTGCCACCGGGGCCGGCGCATAAATCGATAATGACCTCACCGGGTCGGGGATCGACGGCCCGAACCACCGCGCCGGATGAGGGGTCTTGGACAATAAACAGACCTTTTTCCATCACCGGCCCGGTGAGCAAGGGGGCCGGGGACGGGTGTGCGGACAGGTATTGAGGGAGCTGAGCGTTAGGTTGGAGCTGAGTGGCCAGGGCGGCCGCGACCCGATCCAGCTGCTCCCGGCGCTGTTCATCCAGGCGTGGTCTAAGCCAGATGGTGGGACGGCGGTTGTTCCAGGCCATCAGGGCATCTGTCCGCTGGCGTCCCCAGTGACCGAGCCACCGCTCCACCAACCAGGGGGGATGGCTGTAGAAGGCCGCCAGGTCTTCAATGGAAATCTCAGCCGGTGGGTCCATAGCCAGGGGCCTGCGGCTCAGCTGCCGCAGGACAGCGTTGATCAGGCCACCTGCCCGAGCCAGATGAAGGGCCCGGGCAAGTTCCACCGTGGTATGCAGGGCGGCATGGGGGGGGACCCCTTCCATGTACCGCAGCTGGTAGGCGCCCAAGCGGAGGAGCCGCCTCACGCCCCGCTGGAGGTGCCCATAGCGGCCATGGTAACAACCGGCCAGATCGGCGTCCAGGCGTGCCTGGAGACGGGTGATACCCAGGACGAGATCGGTCGTGAAACGGCGCTCCTGATCTGTGAGGGCCGATTGGGCCAGCGTTTTGTGCAAGAGGTCGTTGATCCTGCCTCCCGTCTCAGCCTGTGCCAGGATGTCCAGGGCTGTCTTACGCGCGCGATTAGCCAAAGCCCGATCTGCATTGTTCTGGGATTTGATATCCAGCATCGATTGAGCGGTGATCATGGACCTAGCCGAGCAGGAGACCCGGTTCCAGATTACCCCCCTGCAGGAACTCGCCGACCGGCATCCGCCGCCGCCCTTCAAGCTGCAGTTCCTTCACCGCGAGCCTGCCTCGGCCGGTGCCCACCACCAGTTGATCCCGGTCTACGGCCACCACCACTCCCGGTTCGCCGCCTCCAGTTGTCGCGGTGGCGTTAAAGAGCTTCAACCTTTTGCCATCCACGTGTGTGTAAGCTCCCGGCCGGGGGGTAAGAGCTCGGGTCTGGTTGGCGATGGCTTGGGCTAACCCGAAGCGCAGGGCGTTGATGCCCCGG
>JADFNF010000054.1 GCA_022563485.1 Fidelibacterota bacterium
TCTTCCGGCCTGATTATGAAGGGTAAAGTAGTAGGTCAATTTCCCGGGTTGGCCGGGGTTCGGCAGATTCCCGGCGAAGACGTTGGGAGCCCCGGTCCCTGGTAACAGGGTAGTATCGGTATAGACGCCGTCAAGGCCGGAGATCACGCGCATCGTGCTCAGATCCAGGGGATAGTCAGCGTATTCAGTGACGGTCACAGTAATGGGCACAGGGCTAGCCAGGTCCTCGGTTGCTCCCGGAACCTCATGCTCGAAATAGGCCGGATGAGGCGACAGGACGAATAATCCCTCACCGGACATGGAAGTCGAGAAAACCAGACCGGACTGGGTATATGGAAAAACGCCCCAGTTGCCGGCATACACTCCACTGGACCCGGGGTGGAAATCATAGTGCGCCACTTCTAGGGGATTGTAGGGATCGGAAATATCCACGATCCGGGTACCATAAACATAATAGGAGACAAATAGCAGGTTCCCCTTAACGAATGCGTTATGTACGGACTTATCACTGCCGACTTCATATTCTCCCGCCAGCGTGATATTAGCATAATCCAACGCATCCCAAAACTTGATGTGCCCACCTACCTTTTCATCCATAGTGATGATAAAGCGGGAATCTTCGGTAGTCCAGACGGAATGAGATCCACTAGCGTCGTAGTCCAGGACAGCCAGGGTTTGGATATTGCCCTTGTCAAGCACATCGAGAATGTACAGGTTACCCTCCCAGAATGCACAGGCATAGAGGGTGTCATGCTTCACGTAGAGGTCATGAATAGATGTTGTCGACCACGATCCGGCCCACTCTGGCTGTAGGGGGTCCGTAATGAGGTCCAGGATCAAAATCCCCGGGGAATCAGACCCTACGATATAGGCGTAACCATCGGCGATGAACAGATTGTGGGCGGTATTGAAGAAAGTAGAATCACGTGTGATCAGTACGGGCAACCAAGGGTCGCTGAGATCGATAATAGCCAACCCGCCACCGGATTCATTGGTCACATACAGGTAATCGCCGTGGGTCTTCAGGTCCCGCCAATTGGAGCTGGGTCCGCTGATATAGGCCGTTTCAACCGGGTTGGCCGGATCGGTGGAGATATCGAGAATCACAACACCGTCGCGGACGCCGAACACTGCGAATTCGTGACCGTTTTCATCGATATAGCCCCAGACATCAGAGGTATATGGGTAGGCCGGGTTTGCTACCAGGTCGATGTATTTGCTGCCATCTGCTTGGGCCGATGCCGCCGAGAAAACAAGCAACCCCAGCAAATAAATCCTTGATTCAAATCGCAAGAGCATTCCCTTCATTGGTGTGTTATTTGCCCGGTGGATAATATCGAACATTGTACGTCTTCAAAGCAATGTTGTTTCGGTTCAAAGCCTTTTAGACATTTTGGGTTGAAAACTAACTGAGACATTCTGAGTTTCCAAGGCTTAGCTGGCGCCACACCTGTAACGTACAACTTGGTGACTATAGGTCAAATTCCTGCCCCGCTTTCCTGACACATTTTCTATATCACGTTGGCACGTGCATGAACTGAAAATCCATTTGTCAAGGGGAGGAGCGGGTGAAACGCAAACTGGACATTTGGGTAGGTCTGCTAACCTCAATCGGCCTAATGAGGCTGCAAGCAGGTATATCTCAGAACTTTAATTAGCCTGCAGCACTGGAAATTTCACTCTGGTTAATAATCATAAGTACATCAGTGCCGCCGTCATAAATTTGATTGAGATCGTGTTGGATGCCAATGGAATCTTGTAGATCAGGATAGGGCCCCTACTGGCTGGAAGGAGACCGAATGCCCTCCCAAGGCGGGGGGCTGACCCATGACTATCGTGACCGGAAACAAGCCTGATTATTTCCTGGTCGGTCTAGGCGAAATTCTTTGGGACCTATTGCCCGGCGGCAAGCGACTGGGTGGCGCCCCGGCGAATTTCGCGTACCAGGCGCAATCCTTGGGTGGCATAGCCGCCGTTGTCAGTTGTGTGGGCAATGATGATCTGGGTCATGAGGTGCTGCGCCGGCTGGACGATCTGGGTCTGGATCGCCGGTATGTGGCGGTGGATCGGGACCATCCAACGGGCACGGTAACCGTGAGGTTGAATGCTGACGGCCACCCCGATTATACCATTCAAGAGGAGGTGGCCTGGGATTATATGCCGTTCAGCTCGGGCTTGCAGGCATTGGCGGATCGGGCGGACGCGGTCTGTTATGGGTCATTATGCCAGCGGGAAGCAGTCTCCCGGCAGACCATTCGCCAGTTCCTTGCGGCGACGAATCCGGCTTGTCTCCGCATCTTCGACATCAATTTACGGCAAGCCTACTATGGCCGGGAAAGCATTCATGTTCTGTTGAAGCTGTCGAATGTTTTCAAACTCAATGACGAGGAATTGCCGGTCGTGGCGCAGTTGCTACGCATTGGCGGCTCGGAAACCGATATCCTCGCCCAGTTGGTCGAGCGGTATGCACTGCGCCTCATCGCCCTGACCAAGGCCAGGGATGGCAGTCGATTGTATGGGTCCGGGGAAGATTCGGCCCACAGGGGTTACCCGGCAGATATAGCCGATACGGTGGGCGCGGGAGATTCATTTACCGCCGCACTCACCCTGGGACTGCTGCGCGGCCATTCGTTGGAGCGGATCAACGAACATGCCAACCGCGTGGCGAGCTTTGTCTGTACCCAACCCGGCGCCATGCCGAGTCTGCCGGCAGCCCTGGCGCAGGCCGATTAACTGAAGGGGTTTAATTCAATGCCGTGTCTAAAAAAGATTCCGGCCAGCCTAGCGGTTGGCATCCTGTTCCTATCCTTACTAGGTTGCAGCATGAATAAGGTAGCCGGATTGAGCATTACCCAACAAGCCTTTGGACGGACTGCCGATGGAGAGTCCGTGGATCTCTACACTCTGACGAACGCGAACGGTTGTGAAGTGAAGATCACCAATTACGGTGGGATACTGGTTGCGCTTAGAGTTCCAGATCGGAAGGGCAAAATCGATGATGTGGTGCTGGGCTATGACACCCTGGAAGAATACCTCAAGGATCACCCCTACTTTGGCGCCCTCATCGGCCGGTATGGGAACCGGATCGCCGGGGGCACCTTCCACCTGGATGGCGTCACAGTCACCCTGGCCACCAATAATGGCCCAAACCATCTGCACGGCGGCCTGAAGGGCTTTGACAAAGTTGTCTGGCAGGCGGAGATGGTGGAGGGCCAGGATCGCGTGGCCCTGTCGCTCAGCTACCTGAGCAAGGATGGGGAGGAGGGCTATCCAGGGAACTTGTCCGTGAAAGTGACCTACAGCCTGACCCGTGATAACGAGCTGGAGATCGACTACTGGGCGACCACGGATCAACCAACGGTGGTCAACCTGACCCATCACTCCTATTTCAACCTGGCCGGCGCGGGTACGGGGGATATCCTGGGCCATGAGATCGCGATTCGCGGGGACCGTTTCCTCGCGATCGGAGCAGGTCTGATCCCCACCGGCGAGCTGCGCAGCGTGCAAGGCACGCCCATGGACTTCACGACGCCGGCCATCATCGGCGCCAGGATCGACGGGGATGACGAACAGCTGCGGTTGGGGGGCGGCTACGACCACACCTGGGTGCTCAACAGCCCTGACGGCTCGCCGGCCTGGGCCGCCAGGGTCTACGAGCCGACCACGGGACGGGTCATGGAGGTGTTTACCACCGAGCCGGGCCTCCAATTCTATACGGGGAACTTTCTGGATGGGACTCTTCGCGGGAAGGGCGGCCGGACCTACGAACATCGTTATGGCTTTTGCCTGGAGACCCAGCATTTTCCCGACTCACCCAATCACGATCACTTTCCGTCCACGGTCCTTGAGCCGGGCCAAACCTATCGACATACAACCATCTATAAATTTTCTACGCGGTGAAAGTGATCCGCATACATGGTCCGGGAGATTTACAGTTGCATCATGAGCCTGACCCGGTGCCGGGCGCGGGTGAGACGCTGGTTACCGTGGGGGCCGTTGCCATCTGCGGCTCCGACCTGCATTGGTTTTCAGAAGGGAGCATCGGTGGGGAGGGGCTTGAACAGCCCCTCATTCTGGGGCATGAATTTTCAGGGGTCATTACGGATGGGGAAGGGCATCCTGTGCGCGTCGCGGTCGATCCGGCGATCCCCTGCGAGGAGTGCCGCCACTGCCGGGAGGGCCAGCCCAATCTTTGTCAACAGCAGAGGTTTGCCGGCCATGGGCATGATGACGGTGCGCTCCGCGAGCAGCTGGTTTGGCCCGATCAGTGCCTTCATCCCTTGCCTGATAGCTTCGATATAGTGGATGGAGCTCTGCTTGAGCCGCTGGGGATCGCTCTGCATGCCGCTGACCTAGGCGACATCAAACCGGGCATGAGGGTAGGTGTCTTTGGATGCGGGCCCATTGGGCTCCTGCTGGTCCAGTTGGCCCAGCTCTCGGGGGCGACCCAGGTGATTGCCACCGACCTGCTACCCCATCGACTGGTTGCAGCCCGCGCGTTTGGAGCAACGCAGGTATTCCAGGTCGATGAGGGAGGGGAGTACCGGAACATTTGGGCTGCAACCGGACAGGAGGGGGTAGATGTGGCCTTCGAGGTTGCCGGGGCAGAGGCTGCCGTGGAGACGGCCATCGCCTCTGCCGCTCCTGGCGCCACCGTGGTGCTGGTGGGCATTCCCGCCGATGAGCGCACCAGCTTTCATGCTGCCACGGCCCGTCGCAAGGGATTGACCATCAAACTTTGCCGGCGGATGAAACATACCTACCCGCGAGCGATCCGGTTGGTCGAAACCGGCCTGATCGATGTCAGGTCCCTGGTAACGCACCATTTCCCGATGGATGAGTACGAACAGGCCTTTGCCATCGCCTCGCGGCGCGAGGGCCTGAAGATTGTCATTGAACCCACCCCATCGACCTAACGGGGAAGCGGATTGTCAGGATCAGCATGCTACTCATTAGTGGGATCATGCTCAAAGCGGAACAGCAGCGGTGGATCGTATTCGTGGGAGTTTGTCTTGGTTAAATACCTTCCCTGTAATGAAATGAACCTTCCACACCACCAGTCGGATCGCAATGACTAGGGATAGGAAGTTAATAGGCCAGACCAACGGGAGCGGTGCCGTGCTAAATTTAAGTACACAGATAAAGTTAAGGTGAGGGACCCTGTGCGTTACCGGAAATTTGGACGACTGGGATGGGACGTGAGCGAGATCGGCCTTGGGATGTGGGGGATGGGGGGCTGGACCGGTTCCGATGATGAGGAGTCGCTGACCGCGATGCAGCGGGCGGTGGATCTGGGGTGCAATTTCTTCGACACGGCCTGGGGCTACGGTGAAGGTCATAGCGAGCGGCTGCTGGGGCAGCTGGTACGGTCGTATCCCGGAAAGAAGATTTACACCGCCACCAAGATCCCGCCGAAGAATTTTAAGTGGCCCAGCAAGCGTGAGTACACCCTACAGGAGTGCTTCCCGCCCGACCACATCGATGAGTACGTGGAAAAGAGCCTGAAAAATGCCGGTCTGGATTCCTTCGACCTGATGCAGCTGCACACTTGGGAAGACCGGTGGCTTGAAGACAGCCGGTGGTACCGGAAGCTGGATGATCTGCGGTCCTCGGGGGTCATTGGGGGCATTGGGATCAGCATCAACCGGTGGGAGGCCTGGAACGGCGTGCAGGCGGTCGAGAGCGGGTTGATCGATGTGGTGCAGGTGATCTACAATATTTTCGAGCAGAGCCCGATGGACGAGCTGTTCCCTGCCTGCCGCAAGCACGATGTGGCGGTCATCGCCCGGGTGCCCTTTGATGAAGGCACCCTGACCGGCACTCTCACGAAAGACAGCCGGTGGCCGGAGGGCGACTGGCGCAACACCTATTTTGTTCCGGAAAACCTCAGCTTGAGCGTGGAGCATGCCGAGGCCCTGAAGTCCCTGGCGCCTCCCGGCATGCCCATGGCGGCAATGGCCCTGCGCTACGTCCTGGCCGAGCCCACGGTCAGTACCATTATCCCCGGGATGCGCAAGACCCGCCACGTGGAGCAGAACCTAGCGACCAGCGACGCCGGTCCCCTGGACGAACTGCTGCTCAAGGAGGTGGCGAAGCACCGCTGGGACCGCCAGCCGACGGCTTGGTCCCAGTGAACGACAACTGTTAATACGCGCTGGGCAGAGTCGTTTTCGGCTCAGCGTTTTTAAGGCCATGGAAACAAGTCAAAAGCAAAAGGAGGAGCTGCACATGCGTAACAGCTTCATACTGATCGCCGTATTAGCGGCGGCCTGCGTGTCAGATCCCGCACCCCAATCCGTTGATCAGCGTCTGGAGCAGTCGCCGCGCCATCACCAATGGGTGACCATCAATCAGGGCGACCGCACGGTCCATGCCTTCCTGGTTTTCCCGGAGATCAAGACCCTCGCCACCGCCGTGGTGGTCATCCATGAGAACCGGGGACTGACCGACTGGGTCCGGGCCATCGCCGACGATCTGGCGGCGGCCGGTTACATCGCCATTGCCCCCGATCTGCTCTCCGGCATGGGGCCTGAGGGGGGCAAGACCAGCGACTATCCGGATGGGGACGCTGCCCGTGAGGGAATCTACCAGCTGCCGCCCGACCAGGTGACGGCTGACCTCCATGCCGTGGCCGACTATGTGGCCCGGCTCCCGGCTGCCAACGGCAAGGTGACGGTGGCCGGGTTCTGCTGGGGCGGCAGCCAGTCCTTCCGTTTTGCCACCAACCGGCCGGACCTGGGGGCGGCGTTTGTCTTTTACGGAACCGGGCCGGACGATGGGGCGGCCATAGCCAGGATTAACTGCCCTGTGGAGGGTTTTTACGGCGGCGCCGACGCCCGGGTGGGTGCGACGGTACCCAAATCTGCCGAACTGATGGAAGGGGCCGGGAAATCCTATCAGCCGGTGACCTACGACGGGGCCGGACACGGTTTTATGCGGGCTGGCGAAGCTCCCGACGCCTCGGAGGCCAACCGCAAGGCCCGTGGGGCGGCCTGGGAGCGCTGGCTGGGTCTCCTTGAAAAAATCTGACGGGATAGGCGCGCCTGAATGTTACGGGGGATGCCAGTGAACCGGCTGGGCGGCATCCGCGCTCTGTTCATCTTCCCGTTGAGCGTATCCGGGGTGCCGCAGTAACTCCCCAACTTGTCGACTCAACCGGCCTTTAGAGCCGGGGTCTCCAATTCCTTGCGGTAGACCACCGTGCCCCCAACGACCGTGGCCCAGATGGCGCCGTCGCGATCCAGAACGACGATGTCGGCGTCTTTACCGGCCTCCAGGACCCCTTTCCGGTGAGCGATGCCCAGCACCTTGGCTGGCTGGATGGTCACCGTGTTGACCGCCGTTTCGAGGGAACATCCGGTGAAGGCCATAAAATGGGTCATCATCTGGTGCAGACTCCGGGTGGAGCCGATGAGGGTGCCATCCAGGTAGCGGGCCGCGCCGCCGGTGGTGTCGAACTCCCGGCCGTAATATTCGTAGCGGCCCTCGGGCAGGCCGCAGACGAACATGCCGTCGGTGATGAGGACGCACCGCTCACCGCCCAGCTGCCGGTAGATGAAGTTGACTATCTCCTGGTCGAGATGGACGCCGTCGCTGATGATTTGCACCGTCACTTCGGGACGCTCGAAGATGGCCGGTATGGGTCCCGGATTCCGATGGTGGAGCGATGGCATGGTATTGAAAATATGCGTCACGTGGGTAATACCGGCGTCGAAGGCTGCCCGGGTTTCCTCGTAGGTGGCGTGGGAGTGACCGAAGGATGGGATGATGTCGTGGTGGATAAGCCGGGCCACCATGTCCAGGCCACCGTCCAGCTCCGGGGCGAGGGTCATCATCCTCAAGGTGCCGTTGGTCATCTCAATGAGCTCTGTAAGGGCTGCTTCGGTGGGCGGGTAGACGGCCGAGGGGTGGATGCCGCCGAGATGTTTCCGGTTGATGAAGGGCCCTTCCAGGTGAATCCCCAGGAAGTTGGCACCCCCCAGGTCCTGGCCCACGTACTGGCCGGCAATGGCCAGGTGAGCATGGCTTGTTTCCGGGGTGACCAGGGTCGTGCCCAGGAAGCTGGTGGTGCCCTGGCGGGCAATCGTGGTGGCAAGGGTCTGCAACGACTCCAGGCTGCCGTCGGCTATGCCCGCACCACCCGCACCATGAATGTGCACGTCGATCATGCCGGGGATAACGGTCCGGCCGCGGGCATCGAACATGGTGGGGAGGGTGGAGTCGGTTTCGGAGGCCCCTATTTGAGCGATGGCGTGGTTCTCCACCAGGATATCGACCAGGCCCGCCGAATCGGGGGCGTTGTAAAGTTTGCAGTTTCGTATTACGGGCATGGTGTTTTCCGCATGATCCAATTTACCCTGATCCTGGTTGCCTGCGCCACCCAATCGCCAGGGCGGGGCGATCTCGGGAACAGCTCCGTGCCGATGGTAACCACTTGCAGAAAACCCTACGTGATGGCCCATGACAGATATTAAAGTTCGGGAGATCATGGCCAACTATATCCAAACCGATCTCCCGGATGTTATCATCATTGAGCCGACGGTCTTTGAAGATGACCGGGGCTATTTTTTCGAAAGCTACCATGACGAGGAGTTCGCAGAACGTATTGGGAAGCTGACCTTCGTTCAGGATAACGAGTCGAAGTCCAGCTACGGCGTTCTGAGAGGACTCCATTACCAGCTACCGCCCTTTGCCCAGTCCAAACTGGTGCGGGTCATCGACGGGAAGGTGCTGGACGTGGCTGTCGATATCAGGCGGGACGGACCCACCTTCGGCCGTCATGTGGCCGTCGAGCTCAGTGGCGAGAACCGGCGGCAACTGTTTATCCCCAGGGGCTACGCCCACGGGTTTGTGGTCCTCACCGGGACGGCCATCGTGCAGTACAAAGTGGATGCCTACTACTCCAGGGAGCACGAGCGGGGGCTGCGCTACAATGACCCGGCCATCGGTATTGACTGGCAAATAAAGCCGGAAGAGATCATCCTGTCTGAAAAGGACCGTGACTTGCCGGGACTCGGGGAGCTTTCAGCATCGAATGACGTCTAGCAACGGAGTGAAACAAGTGAAAAGCCACTCAAAGGAACCGATCGCATGAAGGGTATTATTCTGGCCGGTGGTGCAGGCACCCGCCTTCATCCGTTGACGGAAGTGGCCTGCAAGCAGTTGCTGCCGGTCTATGATAAGCCCATGATCTACTATCCCCTGACCACCCTGCTGCTGGCGGGCATCAGGGATATCCTCATCATATCCACCCCGAAGGACCTGCCCCGGTTCGAGGCCCTGCTAGGCGATGGGCGCGGCTTGGGGGTCTCGTTTACCTATCAGGAACAGCCCCAACCGGGGGGTATCGCCCAGGCCTTTATCCTGGGAGCTACATTCATGGACGGTGGCTCGGTCTGCCTGATCCTGGGGGACAATATCTTTTACGGTACGGGCTACGTGGAACAGCTGCGCCGGGCGGCGGCCAACACCCGGGGCGCCACCATCTTCGCCTATCCGGTGAGCGATCCCCAGCGGTACGGCATCGTGGAATTTGACGACCAGGGACAGGCCCTGAGTATCGAGGAAAAGCCCCAACACCCCAAGTCGAGCTACGCCGTCCCGGAGTTCGGCGATCTGATCTCTCAACCTCGCAGCACGGTCGAAAAGATCTACGCGCGCTTCGGCTGGGAGATCACGCCGGAGTTCGCCCTCTACCTCGATGCCAGACAAGTTGAGGCGCGCGGCTACACGAGCGGCCATCGCTACGAGCCTGGTCTCGGACCGTCGCGAGAGCAGTTGCACCGAGAGTTGGCCCCACTTTTCGAGCGCTTTGGATGGAAAAAGGAGAAGCGAGCCGATGGATCCGAACCGTGAGCCCGTCGAGTACCTGAGATCGGGGGACGCCTGGCGAGACTATTGCGATGGCTTGAAAGAAGCCGGCAGTGACGTGTTTCGCGATCTGGCCCCGGACGCGCCGATCGATCTGGCCGAGGCTCATCGCTACCTCACGAGGATGGTGCGCTTCGGTCTCGAGCAGATCATGGAGGGCGGAGATCCGCGCCTGCCCGTGTTTGTCGCGAGCCTTTGCGAAACCCAGAAGAGCGGCTGGGACAACCCGGACAACCACCACACGAACGCCTACATCGGCGGCGCCTACACGTATCGCGTATGGGGCCGGCGGGGCGATTGCCACTACATGAGCTTTGCCGTCTACGGCGGGTCGCTCGGGCGCAAGGGCGACCGCCGAACCATCGCCTACGTGAAGCTCGACGATCTGGAAGTCGACGACCGGGGCTACTTTGAAATCATCCTCAGCCAGGAGAAGCAGCCGGGAAACTGGATTCCCCTGGCCGACGACGCGACGACGCTGATGGTGCGCGAGACTTTCAGCCGAAAGCTCGAGCAAGAGCGATCGGTTCTCCAGATCGAGTGTCTGAGTGACGAACCTCCCCCGACCTTGACGCCCGAGTTCGTGGTCGCGGGCTTTCGACGTTCACTTCGCTTCATGCGTGGAAGCGCAAAGATTTTCTTCGACACCGTCGACGCCTGGGTTCCCAATCCCAACGTGTTCAACCAGGGGAATCCACAGAAGGCGGCCGAAACCCTCGGGATCCCGGATCAACTCTACAAGAGCGGCTGGTGGGAATGCGCAACCGACCGCGCCCTCGTGATCGACGTCATGCCACCCGAGTGTCGCTATTGGAGCATGTCCCTGAACGACTATTGGGGCGGCTCCTTCGACTACCGCTACTGGAAGATCCACCTCAACAAGCACACAGCGGCCTATCGGCCGGACGGTTCGGTCCGCATCATCGTCTCCCACCGTGATCCGGGGCTAGCCGACACAAACTGGCTCGATACCGCGGGTCACGACCGCGGGGTCTGGCTGATTCGCTGGCTGGAGCCCAGCGAAGACCGCCTGCCGACCGTCCGCGAGATGTCGTTTGCGGAATTGAGCAGACTTGCGGACTGAAGATGAGCCAGACAGCTCGAGGGCCCATGCCCAGGCACTTTTCGGCTACGACCATTTTTTCTTCCTCGCGCTCTCGCGCTGCGGAGATATCTACTCCGTCGACGCGCGCCGCAAACGTGCGTCGGGCGTAGAAACTGCGCCCGTTGAGGAATGGGAAGCCAGTTGCTCACGAGCGAGGTACTGCGCGCCTTCATGCGCTCACTCTTCGCCGACCAGCGTCGTCGCGCCCGCATCCACCACGGCGTGCAACAGGCCCAGTGTGGCTCGGTGACGGCAATCCAACGATTCGGTTCCGCTTTGAATCTGGCACCCCATTTTCACAGCATCGTACTCGACGGCGTGTATGGGGGCCCACCCCATGCCCCGGGACCCTTCCTCCCGTTGCCTCTTCCCACAACCGGGGACGTGGCTCGGGTCATGGCGGGAACGGCGCGACGGGTGATGCGGCTGCTTGAAAAGCGCGGGCTC
>JADFNF010000055.1 GCA_022563485.1 Fidelibacterota bacterium
GGTGAAGCGCTCGATGAAGTAGTGGGGGATGCGCGGGGGAAACATGGCCATGTAGCTGCACATGGGGTGGAAGGGGTGGCCCCAGGTCTTGGGCAGGTCCTTCCACACCGGCGTAATGGGCGGTTGAAGATTAAAAATCATTTACTTGCACATTTGATTGGAAAGTGCCAAACTATCGATTAACAAAACATTGTTCCAGTGCCAGGTAACTTACAAAAGAAGGACAGCATATCATGAAAAAAGCAGTTTTGGCTATAGGACTTGCGGCGGCACTGCTCGTTCCTACCCAACGGGCGCAAGCCATCATCGGTTTGGGACTCCATGCCGGTCAGGACAGATATACGGTGCCTGGGAATGTGTATTCAAACCTGTTTGGTATTCCGGGCATTTCTTTAGAGCGTGAGGATTTTGAGAGTCCTATGGGGATAGGGGGATATCTGCTGATCGATTTCATCCCTATTATTGATCTTGAACTGGGTTTTGATTTCTATTTTCGGAGATATAACTTTACGTATACCAATAGTATTACAGGAGATTCGGAGCCACAGGACTTCGCCTGGGGACGGGCGGCCGGATATTTCTCTATTCAAAAGCCGATAATCAAACTACCCATGCTCAAGTTGTATGTGGGCGGAGGTCTCAACTTCAACGCTTCCTTGCCTATTGTGGACCGAGATTTCATAGTGGAATTTCTGGAAAATGAGAATACCACCCTCGATCTGGATGCCCTTCTGGATGCCTCGGCATCAAATCAAGGTTTGCACATTGAAGTAGGTTTGCGCTTTAAACCCCTGTTCATTCCCTTTGCTATTAACGTGAAGTTTCGGCGAACGTTTGTCGAGGGAATCATCCCTGGCGAGGATGCCTTCTCCACTATAAGCGCAGGGATCGGTTTCCAAATATAAGCCTTACAGGGGGCTCTTGTTTTTTGGAGCGAAAGGCCGTGGCGACGCGGCCTTTCTGCTAGCTGTTGATGGGTTATTGAACCAGAATGAGCCGCTCCACGGTCTCCCACCGGCGGCTCGACCCGGTGTCCCGGGCCTGGAACACCAGCAGATATTGGCCGGTCTTGAACCGCACCGGGTCCAGGGACCGGGCGTCCCAGGTCATGACATCGGTCCCCGGAACCGGCCCCCCGTTGAAGATGGTGCCCAGTCTGCGCCCGGCCAGGTCGTAGAGGGTCACGTGGAGGTTAATCGCCGGGAAAGGGGTTGCATACTGCAGCGTAAGGATCGAGGCAGGCCGGTTGATCTGTAACGGGTTGGGTGAGAGGGTCAGTCCGGGCTGGCCGGTGGGGGCCGGGGCTGAGTTGGGCCGCCCGGCGGTGTGTCCCTGGGATGACGGGGAAACGACCCAGGACGAACTATCCTGGGAAGGCAGCAGAGGACTCACCTTTTCCAGGGACCGGCCTGGTGACGTGGGAGCCAGCAGGGCGTAGTCCACGGCATCGATGATGGCGGCGGCAGGGCTGAGGAGGGTCACCTGATCGCCGGTATTGTTAAGGATCGGGAAGCCCGGCACTACGATAACCGCCAGGTCCGGGGACCCATCATTCACCATAGCCGAATCGCCGGTGACCACCACATACCCACCGGGGGGGAGGTCCAGTGCTGGTAACAAAACGCTGGCGGCCTGATCCCGAATCCGCCACTGCTTCAGATTCACTACGCTGGCGGTGGTATTCAGCAGTTCCACCCATTCCGGTTCACCGGTTAGGGGCGTATACATGATCTCGTTGATGACCAGGGCCAGGGATGGAGGCGGGATGTAGGCCTCCACCTCTAGGGTATCGTTGTGGGGGGCGTAGTCCCCTGGGGCCACCACCTGGACGATGAAAGCGTAAAAGCCGAGCGTAGCGGGCGGGGCTTCCCAGTCGAAGGTGATCGTCCTGGCTTCACCTGCCTCCAGGAGCGGTATGGCGGCCATGACCACCTCTCCGACCTGCAGCGATCCCGTCGTCGCCACCACGCCGACGTTGGAGATGCGGGCGCTGAGGGTAAATTCCCTGGGGGGCGCGGATAGCTGCACATTAACACTGTCCAGGGCCAGATCGATTTCCCGGCCAACTACCGAGTTGATGGCGCCGGGGGTGCCGAGCAGTTGCAGACTGGGACGCCAGTTGGTCAGGGAGATACAGTCGTCGAGGATCACCTTCTCCAGGGAGTGCCCCGGTGTGGTTTCCGGTCCCCAGCCGACGCTGTCCACCGTATCACCTTGGGCGGTGATCAGGAAAAGGGTGTCGCCACTGTTGGACAGGCCGTTGCCGATGGCGTTATCATCGACAAACAGGATGAGGGCGTTGGCGGGGAGCAGGTCGCGGTAGAGACCGGTGGCGGTGTCGTAATCGGCCTCGAAGATGACCGCATACCCACCGGGGTCCAGGATCATCTGGCTGCCGGAGAGTTCGTCTATCGAGTGCCGGTCGGATAGACGCCAGCCGGAGAGGTCCACGGGATTCTCATCAAGGTTGACAAGCTCCACAAATTCATTGGGGCTGTCGGTCCCTTCGGGATTAAACATCACCTCTGAGATCACCACGGGCCCGCATAGGCTTGATGCTGCCAGCAGCAGGGTTACCGTTGCAAACAGGATGGATTCCTTTATGTGCCGGAGAATGGACGGGCTCGGTGGTCAAAGTACGATTACAGGCTCAGTTGGGCAAGCGATGATTGGCCTGTGGTTGTATGGGGGCTACCGGGTGACTAACTTTCTTGTATGGACACACTCCAACCCGATTCGTATCAGGCTTTCGGCGAGTATCTGGCCGTCGCCTGGGCAGATGGCCATGAGTCCATGTTGGCCTACACCCAATTACGGGATGCGTGCCCGTGCGCCAACTGTAAGGGGGAGCCGGATCTGATGGGACGGATGATGATGCCGACGAAGCAATCGGCGCGCACTACCCAGAGTTATAAGTTGGTAGGCATGCAGCCCGTGGGTCAGTACGGTCTGCAGCTGATCTGGGGGGATGGCCATAATACCGGAATCTATACCTTTGGCTATTTGCGGCGTCTTTGCGATTGCAATTCATGTACCGGTGCACAGGTCGCTGATTCCTGATACCAATTGCTTGTCAGCCCATGGACGGCTTTTATCATGCTGAGACATCTCCGTGATGAACGGCCCTACATTGGGCTAAGTGATGACTTGGGATATTCATATCAATAGGGCATAGGTGACAAAAATAATGACAGTGCCTCAAAAACCAATCGAACCGATTGATAGGATGTCGCCTGCCTGGCTATCGTCACGACCGGTTGAAATGAGGGACACCGGCCACCAGGGCCGCCCTTTCAGGGTGCTCGCCGGGACTGTGTTTGGGGTCATGCTGGGGTTTAGTGGTGGTCTGGCCGCCCAAGTGGCCGGGGATGCTGCACCTTCTTCACCAAAACCCTCCCTCCTTGAAGAGGTATATGAACTTCGTATTTCTTTGCTGGAAGACAGCCTGTTCACTTATAAGGAGCAGCTGGAGGCCGCCAATTTCATGGTTCAGCAGTCTGAGCATCGGGTCCGCACATATGCCGATTCGATCATTCTGGTCCAGATCCAGGAGAAACAGTTGGCGGATAGTTTGTCCCGACTCTTTATCCTGCACGATAGGCTCGTTTCCGAAAACCGTCAGAACCAGGCCCGGTTGAGCGCCCTGAGCGATTCCATGGTCCAGAGCTATTGGCGCGAACAGCTGCTGATCGAGCGGAACGACTCACTGATGGTGATACTGGATGCAGCCCAGCAACACCTGACCACGGCGAGCCATACGGAGGAAGCCTATTCGGATTCGATAGGGGCTCTGAGGCAAGCCCTAGCGGCTATCCGCGAGGATTTGGCCGTCAGCGAGGCGAATCTTTCTGGTGTATATGAGCAGATGGGGAGTGCATTGGCAGGAGCTGATAGGGGCGCCGTAGATGCTGCGGCGGACGAGCGATATATCCGTTATTTAACGGACGTTAAGAATTACCAGGTGGAAGTCAGAGGACTGGCGCGTCTGTTCCCCAGTGGGGCAAGAAAGGATGAACTGGCCGATTACAAACTGAGTGAACTGCGTGAGTATCTAGCCTGGGTGGCGTTGCAGGGACACACACCGGATGCCCTCAGTTTCCTGGCACAAACCTATATCAGAGAGGGCGAAGAGATTCGTGCAACTCTCACCTACCTGAAGATTCTATTTCTTTATCCAGATAGCGAAGCTGGCCGCTCCGCGCAGACCTCGGTTGAGGCTCTTGTGGAACGAAACAGCGATGAGGGTCGATTATTTTATGAAGTCGTGTTGAACCCCGACTCCATGAATGTCGGCGAGGAATCTTTCTACCGATACCTTCATTACCTGGATCACATTCGAGCCCTGCGCAATGAGACGGCTCGAGAGTGGTTCATCATGGAAACCCATCATTTTCTGTCGCTCTATCCCGATGTCTTTCAATCGGATAAACTGCTCTTCTGGGTGGGACAAAGCTATCATGGATTGAAGGCCTACAACCGCGAATTGCTGACCTATATGAAAATCCGTACTCTCTATCCCTACAGCAGCTATATCCCTGATATCAGCTTCGCAATGGCGGAAGTTACGGCCAATGACTTGCGGCTCCATGAAGCGGGGGCACAGAGGTATGCGGATTTCAGGCAAACATTTCCCAACCATGCGAAAGCGCCTGCTGCCCTGTTCGCTGAGGCCGAAGTCTATGAGAAAGAAATGAAAGACTATCGGCAAGCGGCAGAGCTATACCATCAATTGGGCGCCACCTATCCAGAGAGTCAATTGGCGCCCATCGGTCTCTTTAGATATGCGGTCCTGCTGCACAACAGATTAGCCTCACCGACCGAAGCTCTGCGGGTGTACGAGGACATCCTGGATAGCTACGGCCATGATCCGCAGGCCGGCATCCCCGCTTTGGAAGGCATGGCCTTGATTTCGAAGGAGAAACGTCAGTTCGACGCGGCGGTTGTGTATTATCTGGATATTCATCAACGCTTCCCTGAAATGGATGAGCGAGCGGTAACTGCTATTCTCGAAGCGGCGGATATATACCAATCAGAGCTTAACAACCTGGATGCGGCTATTCATACCCTCCACCTCGTACTGGATAACTACCCTGATTACCCCGGCATCAAATCGGTCCAACGACGGGTTCAACGCTTGCAGAAAAAACGGGGTTGATGGCGCATCACCAAGACTAAGAAGCAAAAGCCCCAGGGGCTTTGGGGCTTTTTGTTTATTGGAAGGATCCAGACCGACTACGGGTCCCTGGATGCATCAGAAGAGCCGGGTGCGGATTCTTAGCTCCATGCCCGGCTTTAGCAGGCCTTGCCTAGTGCTGAGCACATCTTCATTGTCCCAGAAGATGATAATCCAGACCAGCTCATCGCCGTATTCCTGACTGGCGATGGACCATAAGGTCTCGCCCGCAGTTACTTCATGGATGATGTAGTCATACTCGACGGGCTCAATCTCGGATTCAGGTTTGAACAGCTCAAGGTCATTATATGGGTAGATCAGGTTGGGGTCATCGCCTATGCGGTCACGATTCCATTGGTAAATTCGGCGCCATTCATTCGGGTTGCCATATTCATTAAAGGCGATCTTGGTCAGGTAATCATCGCGACGGATCATGTACAGATAACTGACGCTGTCAGGATGCAGTGTGCCAGCAGGCTCCTGTTCAATCCCCTGGAATTCGGACTGGGGGATAATCATTTCCTGCGGAGGGGCTTGCACTGGCTGCTCTATGACCGGCATCTCCGTTATTTCTTCAGGTTCAGGTTCTGGCGCGGGGGCGACGATCGCTTCCTCAGGTGCGGGGGACTCCTCCACGGCTTCCTTGGCACACCCGCCCAACGCTATCAAGCTGCCTAGCGAGAAAATGATTATGTTTTTGGCATTCATTAAACGGTTCCTTTGTCTCTCATACCTGTTCCACCAGCGCCTAACTTAACCTTACTGGATGTTAATCTCTATCCAAATATGCCGCCGTGATCTAGAGCACTTGATATTTACAGAATCGAAGATTTAATCTCCATTGACCATGAATTGGGTGGGCCTCGAACTTTAATAATCCCCCAACTTCGAAAATAGTATTAGCTTTACGCCTACCTCGGCGCATGCTCCGGAACCTTTTGCACCATTCAACCGCTGTGAAGGCCCTGCTGGTCCGTCCAACTGTGCCCATTTGATGGGTGCCGTTTTCAAGATTCGGCCGCCGGGAAAATAGAGAGGACTATGACAGGATTTAAGGAGATCCAGACTTCCGGCGGTATTCGAGAATATCGCATGACATCCAACGGCCTTACCGTGCTGCTGATGGAGGACCATTCGGCCCCCGTGGCGACGATTATGGTCACCTACCTGGTAGGCTCCCGCAATGAGGCCATCGGCTACACCGGCGCCACCCATCTTTTGGAACATCTCATGTTCAAGGGCTCGGAGACCTATAACAAAGAAAATGACAACGCAATCTGGACCCTGCTGCAGAATATAGGTGCACAGATCAACGCCACTACCTGGCTGGATCGGACAAACTATTTTGAGATGTTGCCGAGCGAACATCTTGAAACGGCCATTGCCATCGAGGCTGACCGGATGCGACGAGCCTTACTCCGTGACGATGACCGGCAGCCGGAGATGACCGTTGTGCGCAATGAGTTTGAACGGGGGGAGAACGACCCCTTCGACACGCTCGATAAAAATATCTGGGCCACGGCCTACCAAGCCCACCCATACCACCACTCCACCATCGGTTGGAAATCTGATATTGAGGGGGTGTCTACCGAACGCTTGCGGGCCTTCTATAATACCTACTATTGGCCCAATAACGCCACCGTGACGGTGATTGGCGATTTTAAGACCGCGGTGGCCTTATCCTGGATCAAGACCTACTTTGGCCAACATCCGGCCTCTCCTGACCCTATCCCGGAGATGTACACGACCGAACCCAAACAGGAGGGTCCCCGGCGATTCATCATCAAGCGAGCGGGAGAGACGGGCATCGTTGGAGTGGCCCACAAGACCCCGGAGGGGCGCCACAAGGACAAGTATGCCTTGGCTGTTCTGAGCAATATCCTGGGTACCGGGAAAACGAGCATCTTTTACCGCGCACTCGTAGACAAAGGATTGGCCACTTCCGCCTCTGTTGGGGACCACCCCTTTCACGACAACGGTCTGTTGATCACCTATGCGTTCCTGACCCCCGCTACCGCTCACCAGAAGGTGGAGAAGATCATTCTGGATGGGTATGGGAAGATTATGGAGGGGGGTGTCACGGCGGAAGAGGTGCAGCGAGCCCAGGCCCAAATATCGGCCGATGTGGCCTTCAGCCGGGACGGCTCCTATTCCATTGCCTCTTCCCTCAACGAAGCCATCGCTACCGGCGACTGGACCTACTACACCACCTACCTCGACCACCTGCAGGCGGTGACCGCCGATGATGTGCAACGGATTGCCCAGACCTATCTGCTGGAAGATCAAAGCACCACCGGCTGGTTCGTGCCCCAGCCCAAGGATGGCGCCGCTGGGGGCGGGGGTGCGGCGGATACCGCCAAGGCCAATGCGGCCAGACCCGGGCAGCATCGCTCCTACGGAAGGTTGGGGGCCCTGGCTCAACCGTGGGCACTATGATCCAACCGGCAGCCGTTGCCCCGGTAGCGCGGGTGGCCCCCCAGTTCAATGATGGGGAGCTGCTGAAGGGTCTGAGGCTCCTCAGCTTGCCCATGGGGGTGAAGGATGTCGTGACCATTTATGGGAGCCTCTACGGTGGAGATGTCTTCAGCCCGAAATCCAATTTTTTGCATGCCCATATGACCGCCGCCATGCTGGATCAGGGGACCCTGAAGCGGGACAAGTTTGCCATCAGCGCTCTCCTGGAATCCGTGGGCGCCCGCCTGAGTTTCAGCTCCGATGATTACCGGGTGAGTTTTGCGGCTCGTTGCTTGAAAGCCGATGTACCGCTGGTGATCGAGCTCCTGGCGGAGCAACTCAGGGAGCCCGCATATCATCAAAGAGATCTGGCCTCATTTAAAAAGCGGGCGGTGGGTAACCTTAAGCGTGAGGATGAGGATACCGATACTCGGGCGCGGATGGCCTTTAGCCAGTTGATCTATCCTCCGGCACACCCCAATTACATCCCGAATACGGATGATCAGATTACCGCTATCGAGCAGCTCAAGCGCCGTGACCTGCAGACCTTTCACGACCGGCACTATGGCCTGGGGAGCTTGTTGATCGTCGCCACCGGCGATATTGACCGGGACGTGTTGGAGGAGGGTTTTCGTGAGCGGTTTGGCGACTGGAAGATGGTTCAACTGACGCCGCCGGCCCTTGACGACTGCCGGGGAAACCGGGAGCTGTCAATGACGGAAGAAATTGTGACCATGGAGGATAAGACCAGCGTCGATCTGATCATGGGCATGGTCGTAGGCCTTGACCGCGAGCATCCGGACTACCTGCCACTGTTCATGGGCAGCTATGTACTGGGGGGCAACTTTGCCGCTCGCCTGATGACGACCGTTCGGGATGAGGCCGGTCTCACCTATGGCGTCGGGTCGTCCATCGGTGGCGCCGATGATGGCAAAGACGGCTACTGGGCGATTCACGGGACCTTTGCTCCCGACCTCCTCAGCGCAGGGAAGAAGGCGACCCTGGTTCAATTCGATAAGTGGCTGAAAGATGGGGTCACGGCTGAGGAACTGTCGGCTAAGAAAACCACTTTTATCGGCACGTTCAGGGTCGGGCTGGCCACCACTAGGGGCATGGCGTCCACCATCCTCGGAATCCTGGAGCGGGGCAAGCAGCTGGCCTACATCGATGAGTACGTCGATGAGATCAACGCCGTTACCCTGGAGGAGGTCAACGCCGCCATCCGAAAATATATCCGGCGGGATAACCTGATTCAGGTCGCCGCCGGCACCATCGACCAGGCCTGGAAACCGCTGGGAAGCAGCTAGTTCCAGGCGGCCTGCCTAACATCAGGCGATGACAGTCAGCTCCAACAGACCCGCGACCCTCCTGCTGGCTAACGGCACAGTGTTCCAGGGGCGATCCTTCGGCGCGGTGGGCGAGGCGGGGGGCGAGGTCTGCTTCACCACCGGCATGACCGGCTACCAGGAGGTCCTTACCGATCCATCCTACGCTGGTCAGCTGGTGACCATGACCTACCCGCACATCGGCAACTATGGCGTCAACCCCGACGATGTGGAATCCAGCCGCATCCAGGTGGCCGGTTACATCGTCCGGGACGGGGTAACCACCCCCTCCAACCACCGCATGACCCAGCCCCTGGGGGACTACCTGGCCGACAACGGCATCGTGGGGATACAGGGGATCGATACCCGCATGCTCACCCGCATGATACGCTCCCAGGGCGCCATGAACGGCTACCTATCCAGCGAGGACCCGGACCCCGATCACCTGTCGGAGAAATTGGGGGCGGTCCCGGCTATGGCGGGGCTGGACCTGGCCTCCCAGGTGACTACCGATCAGCCTTACAGTTGGGGCAGTGGCCAGGGTCGCTACCAGGTGGTGGCCTACGATTTCGGCATCAAGTGGAACATCCTCAGGTTGCTGGAGAGCCATGACTGCGCCGTGACGGTGGTGCCGGCCCATACCCCCGCCGAGGAGGTGCTGGCCTTAAGGCCCGACGGCGTGTTCCTGTCCAATGGTCCCGGTGATCCCGCTCCCGTGAAACCGGCCATCGAGGCGGTGCAGGGGCTGCTGGGGCGGGTGCCCATTTTCGGCATCTGCCTGGGGCATCAAATCCTGGCCCTGGCCCTGGGCGCCCGGACCTACAAGCTGAAGTTCGGCCACCGGGGCCTCAACCACCCGGTGAAGAACCTGTCGACGGGCAAGGTGGAGATTACCAGCCAGAACCACGGGTTTGCCGTGGACGCGGGGAGTCTGGACGAGTCGGTGGCAGAGGTGACCCACCGGAACCTCAACGACGACACGCTGGAGGGGTTGCGGTGCAAGAAAGTGCCGGCCTTTTCGGTGCAATACCACCCGGAGGCCAGCCCCGGCCCCCACGATGGGGCCTACCTGTTCGAGGAATTCATCGGGCTAATGGAGGGGCGGTAGGGGCAAGGCAAAAATCAAAATGCAAAGTGCAAAATAAAAAATTCAAAAATTGCAAAATGAAGGCTCCGGTTGGGAGCCTTTTTGTTACCGAGCGGTGGGGATTTCGCGCACACCGCGCAAATAACGTATCAGGCGAAATACTGGGGGAGCATAGGGGAAAGGTGAGATGTGCTCCTTAGTTTGTTCGCACCGAAGGTCCCAAAGGCATTGAGCCGATCTGGTTTAGCATACCACCTATTTAAAAATCAGGGGTGGCACCGCTGGACACTCTCTGATCATCTGAAGGTGGTCCGACGAGACTCGTACGTATCTTGAGTTCCATCCCCGGTGAAAGGCGCCCCTTGTTGGTGCTGAATAAATCCTCATTATCGGCGTAAATGGTTACCCAGGCCAGATTGTCACCATACCAGTCCTTGGCAATGGACCACAAGGTCTCACCCTGGACCACCGCGTGGATGATGTATTCATAGGACCAGTCGGTGATCTCCTGCTCCGGCTTGAAAAGCTCGAGCTCGTGATAGGGATGAATGACATTCGGATCAGCACCAATCAGTTCCCGGTTCCATCGATAGATACTCCGCCATTTACCGGGATTGTCATATTCCCGCACGGCAATCTTCCCCAGGTAGTCATCAGGGCGGATCATAACCAGATAGCTGACGCTGTCGGTGGAGGCCAACTCGACATCCGACCGATCCACCTGGTCGATGACCATCGGGTAAGAGGACCACACCTCCGTTACCTGGGCTCGCTCCAGCGTCTCGCTCCCCGCTGCTTCGGTGACGACGGGAATGGGCTCAGAGGGCGTGGTTGGCTGAGATGGTAGGGCTTCGACGGCCGCTACAGCCTCTGTTGGGAACACCGTAGGCTCGGGGGAGGGTCCATTCTCTATCGGAATTCTTGCACAGCCCCCCAGAGTGAGGAAGGTGACCAGCAGTGCTGCGGCGTATCGTATGTATCTGGAATTCATGGGTCGTTGTCCTCCATCATAATTTGTTTATTGCCCACCGGGAGGCTTACGACTTGAATGCAAAAGGCGTGCCTGCCAAACGAGAATATTTACCGGCCAGGGGCTGCGCTCGGCAGGATGGAATCTGGCGCTGGGCCCACGGCCGGCAAGGGGCGCAAAAGGTAGTGAATCGATTACCCAAGCATAGTTGATCGACTGTCAGCGCCGGGGTCTGGGGCACACCTCACCCCTACACTCCGTGCTGCCCCGCTCCGCCTGCGGAGAGGGGCGGGATTGTTAGAGAGGAAAGACGGCGGGAAGTAGGCAGAGTCTTGTACTTTTCTTTTTAAAGAAAAGTACCAAAAGAAAGTTTTCGCGCACCGGAACTCGCCATCATGGGATGGT
>JADFNF010000233.1 GCA_022563485.1 Fidelibacterota bacterium
CCGCCATGCTGAGTAAATCGCTTCTGGCAAAGGATGCGGGGGCTGCTATCGCTGCCTGCCCTGAGCCATGTCGAAGGGGTTGGCTGCTCACCCTGACGGTTGAGGGCGAACGCTATTTCGATGGGGGCAACGTCATTGGACGTGTCCCGGGAGCAATGGAAGGGCTGGATGGGTATGACCATCCCGAGCCGCCCTATATGGAGGGGTACGTTTCCCTGACGATAGCGAATGAAACCTGGCCCAAAAATGTTGCGCTCCGCACCGCAGATATCCGATCTTTAGATGAGGATGACGGGACCTGGGACTTAGTATTGAATATCCAGGGGGAGTCAGGTCCGCTCAAATTGTCCTACGGGTTAGAGGGTGAGCCGCCTGAGGCCATGACCGTCCTGGACCTTTGGACCCGCCAGGTTTATGATCTGACCGCTGGCCAGCAGGTGATAGCGATAACCAGCTATGACGAACGTTTTCCCTATCGACTTAAGGTGATGGCCGGATCGAATAGTTACGTTACTTCTGCCGTTCAAGAGGTCCTGGCTATCCTGCCCCAAAGCTTTGCGCTGGCCCAGAACTACCCCAATCCCTTCAATCCCAGCACGACCCTGGAATTCGATCTGCCCATGGCGACGGACATCCACATCGTGGTGTACGATCTGCTGGGCCGGGAGGTGGTGCGGCTGGTGGACCAGCGCCTGGAGCCAGGGTATCATCAGCTGGTGTGGAACGGGCGGGATCGTAGGGGCCGCCCAGTTCCCACCGGCATGTATATCGTCCTGATGGCCACGCCGCAGTTCACCAAGTCCATCAAGCTGGTGCTGCTGAAATAGGGGAATCCCCGAGTGGAGAGAAAAAAATGAAATTCAAGATAGGACAGGTGGTGCGCCATAAGTTGTTTAAATATAAGGGGGTCATATTTGGGACCGACAGGGCGTTCGGGGGAACCGATACCTGGTATGATCAGGTGGCAAAGACCCGGCCACCGAAGAATAAGCCCTGGTATAGAGTATTGGTCCATGGGAGCGCACATACCACTTATGTAGCCGAACGAAATCTGGAAATTGAGGAGAACGCTATAGCCATAGATCATCCGCTCATGCCCCTACTGTTCGATGAGCTGGTGGATAGCAAATATATTCGGACGTCGAGTTGGGATGGCGACGTAGCTCTCATCCCTAGTACAATTGCGATTGCCTGACGCAGTTTCACTGCCGCCCTGGAAGTACGAGTGGCCGAAGCAGTCCCTGATGCTACATGAACCCAGTCCGGTTCGGGAACAGTAGGCTGGTGTTTAAGTGCATCCCGGCATCTACATCGACCGATGGATCACTCGGTTATAACTCAAGTCCATCAAGGTATGTTCTGAGCCCACCGAAGGGCTTGTCCGGAGTGCTTTACTGCGCTCACCGCCCGTTCGGCGAAGGATGCTGCAATTGAAGTGATGTGAGTTCCGCCATAGGGGTGGCTCCCACTGTAGTAGGGAGAGATACATCTGCTATAACTATAGGAGCAGGCTGTAAAAATGCACTGGTACCATACCATTGGACTATTTTCTGTGGGTTTGCTGATTGTCCACGGACACAGTCGGGGTTCAGATCCTGTACCTCCCGTTGGCAAATGACACTTGGAGGCAGGAAAACGGGTCAGGAATTTGACCCATGGTGACCAGCTTGGTGATACATCCGACAACTTGACGCCCGATATGATATAATCCTTGCTGCCTTTCGTGGTGCAGGGAATTGCCATCACGCTTATGAAAGGCACAGGGACGATCCGAGTGGTTGTGCGTCATCCCACTCCGGGTTACACGTCCCGGGGTGATAAGAAATATGAGGGTAAGCCGTCCCGTTGCCGATCTCTCTGAGCAGATATGAGGAAAGCATTTAGGGGTGGTCGGCGATGATTTGGGGAAAAGAGCAAGGGAATCGGCCTGGACGCCAGATCGGGCCACAAATGTGTCGTCAAGGCGATAGCTTGATGACATGATGATGTAGTAATATAAGTACGGTAGAGCGTGGCAACCTATTCTTCCAAAATTAAGGAGTGCGAAAGTGAATAATAAGGTAAATATAATCGGAAGCTTGTCTTTTCTGATTTTGATGAGCGCAAGTGCGCTTGGAGGGCAAATGATGGCTCCCCCGGTCCCCGGCTTGCATGCCTATACCCAGGGGCATGCCAAATCTCAGAACCCTCCGGACCTACTTGGTGGACCTTTGACCGTGAAGGTAACCCAGGAGAATGGTAGTACGCGTTTTGTTCTACCGGGACCACGGTTCCTGGACCCTTCGGTCTTCGGGACCCCCGATAAGCCGGTTGGATTTGATCCGGCGCCCTTCCCGCTGCTCGGGGTTCCCCTTGACAAGCGTAAGATCAGCGACGGGAAATACACCTTCGTGGATCAAGCCCTACCGTTCAGCGACTGGCGCGAGG
>JADFNF010000234.1 GCA_022563485.1 Fidelibacterota bacterium
GCCACCCTTATCAGGCAGGGTTAATTTTCGCCCATGAACCAGCCTAACCGGTCCCGTCTCTCGAACGAGCCATGCAGGGGGCCTGAGCGACGATGAAAACGCGAACAGCCTTACTGCTCGGCGCCAGTGGTCTGGTGGGCGGACATTGCCTGCGCCTGCTCCTGGAAGATGAGGCCTACGGCAAGGTTCGGACCCTGGTGAGAAGACCCCTGTCCGTGGAACATCCCCGGCTGGAGCAACAGGTCATCGATTTCGACCAGCTGGATGGGGCTGCCGCCCTCATCACCGGCGACGATGTCTTCTGCTGTCTCGGGACCACCATGAAACAGGCCGGCTCCCGGGCGGCCTTTCGCCGGGTCGACTTTACTTACCCCCACGAAATTGCAAAGCGCGCCTTAAATAACGGCGCGGAGCAGTTCCTCATCATCACCTCCCTGGGCGCCCACCCCAGGTCTCGGTTTTACTATTCCCGGGTCAAGGGAGACATCGAGCAGGCGATCCGGGCCTTGGATTATCGAAGCGTCCAGATCTTCCGCCCCTCCCTGTTGCTGGGTGATCGGCACCCATCCCGGCGGGGTGAAAAACTGGGAATGAGCCTGGGCAGGGCCTGCTCGTTTCTCATGACCGGCCCTATGAGAAAATACCGCCCCATCGCGGCTGAAACGGTGGCCTCAGCCATGCTGGCCATAGCCAGGGAGCAGCCGAAGGGGGTTAACATCTTCCCGTCCCATCGCATCCAGGCCATCCACGACGGCACGCCCTCAGCACCCGCGCCTCCGGCCGGTCCACCTGGCCTAATTTGACAACGACTCCCTCCCCTATCAGGCAGGGTTAATTTTCGCCCATGAACCAGCCTAAACGGTCCCTGCTCTCTGACGAGCCCCGGGTCGCCGCGTCCCACATACGCGCCCATCTGGCCGCTGGTGATTACGACCGCCTGAAAGGCTCCCTGTCCTACTGGTATGCCAAACTCCCGGCCACGGCTACCTGCCAACGGCTGCTGCGTGACGGGTACGCAGCCCTGGGTGACGACCTCCGCTCCAAGGGGGCCGTCGTTGAGGCCATCCACGCCTTCGACCGTGCCCGGCAGATGGCGCCCCGCAGCTGGGACCTGATCGAGCGTGAACTCGAGGCCTTCCAGACGTTCATCAGCGAGCGAACCAGTGACGCCGTCAGCCGGGACATCAAGATTCTCCGGGCCGCCCTCGTCGGCCTCCGGTATACCTATCAGAGCGGCAAATATTCCCGCCGGGTCACCGAGTGGCTGTCCGATATTGCGGCCACTCTGGAGCGCATCGAACCGGGCCTCGCCAGGGACGATCGATCACCCATCACTGCCCAGGTGGAGCAGATCTTCTTTAGCCTCTACCGTGATCAGACCAAAACGAATGTCGCTGAAATCCTGTCCGATATCCTGACGCCGGAGATCATTTTTGAGATCGGCCAGCGGGAGCATGAAGGGGGCGACCAGGACCTGCCGCAGTAATGCACGGTCTGGTGCTGGGCGCAATGCGCTGGAATCTTGAAACTCACAACTCCCAACCCGAAACTAGAAACTCTTAACGCACAACGAGGTCCGCCTATGCAGCGCCTGATATGGCTACTTGGCATCACAATTGCCTTCGGTCAGAGTCCACCTTTCGACGAGCTCTTCACCGGCCAGACCCTCCGCTTTGACTACACCCATAGCGGCACGGCCACCGAGGAGCACATCAGCCTCGACCAGCTGCGCCTCGAAGGCCCCTGGCCCGGCAGTCGTACCCAACTGATCGACGACACCAACCTGGGCAAGTACCTCTTCGAAGTGGTGGATACCGCCTCCGGCCAGGCCCTTTATTCCCGGGGCTTTGCCTCGATCTATGGTGAGTGGGAAACCACCGGCGAGGCCCACCAGGAAACCTGGCGCAGCATCCACGAATCTCAGCGTTTCCCCGAGCCCAAGGGACCGGTACGGCTCATCCTGAGCAAGCGCGGCCCCGACGGGTCCTTCCACCCCATCTACACCGGCGAGGTCGACCCCCACAGCCGCTTTGTGAACCGGGCCGCCCTCCCGCCCCGCGGTAAACTGTGGACCATCTTCGAAAACGGCCCTCCCGCCACCGTGGTGGACCTCCTCATCCTGGGGGACGGCTATACCCGCAAGGAACGCTCCAAATTTCGCCGGGATGTGAAGCGCCTCACCGACATCCTTTTTGACACCGAACCCTTTGCCGCTCGCAAAAATGATTTCAGCGTCCGGGCCATCCATGTGCCGGCCGACGCTTCAGGCATCAGCAACCCCCGCCGGAACATCTGGCGCGACAGTCCCCTTGGTCTGAGCTATAACAGCCTCGACCTGGACCGCTATGTCCTCACCCTCGCCAACCGGCAAGTTCGCGACATCGCCGCCCAAGCCCCTTATGACGCCCTCATCC
>JADFNF010000056.1 GCA_022563485.1 Fidelibacterota bacterium
GGAAATCGTTGATCTGTTCATCGGTGTTGAGGATACGCTGGTATTCACCAAGGGGCGTCAACCCAGCATCAATCGGGTCCATCTGGCCCACCGCTCAGGGACCCACCCCCCCTATCCGATTATCATCCTCATCAACCGGGGATCTGCCAGCGCGAGTGAAATTGTGGCCGGCGCCATCCAGGACCTGGACCGGGGACTGATCGTCGGGGAGACCAGCTTCGGAAAGGGGTTGGTTCAGCGGCAGTGGAGGTTGAGCGATGGCTCGGCCCTACGGGTCACGGTCGGCCGGTATTATACGCCCAGTGGCCGGCTGATCCAGCGCCCCTATGATGACGGCAAGGTGAAGTACTACCGGGATAATTTTTTGCGGTCCAGCGATCCGCATGTCCAGGATTCTATTCTGGCCACCTTGCCCCGTTATCGAACGCGGGCGGGGCGGGTCGTCTATGGAGGTGGCGGCATCCTGCCGGACGTATACATTCCTCTGGAGCGCGATTGGAGCGAGCAGACATTGAAGTTACTCTACCATCCCGACCGGTTGCTCTACCAGTACGCCGAAGTAGCTGCCGCCGAGATCAATGGCCGTTACCCCGATGTAGAAGCCTTCCTGGAGAGTTACCGGATCGGGAATGACGAGCGCGACAGACTAGCTAAATGGCTCGAGAGCCAGGGGGTGGAGCTGGACGCAGGGGTCTTTGAAAAGGACTGGGATGATATTTCCAATCAGGTGACCAGGGAGATCGCTGGGCTGATCTGGAATCGGCAGGCATTCTACCGGGTCTGGCTGGATCAGGACCCTCAGGTTAGGGAAGCCCTTACTCTTTTCGATCAAGCCCAGAAACTTATAGCCAAACGCTAGCGGACGTTACAAATTGACATTCCAGGTTTCTGTTCTTAACATGCCAACCCGTGACCGCAAAATTTTTGGCATTTTCGATCACAGATGGTTAATTCTTCAGGATAAGATGGAGGACCGTATTTAATGGTATTTTACTTTCTCCAAGGTGGCGCGTTCATGTGGCCGATCCTCGCAGCCGGGGTAATTGGTCTCGTTTTTTCCATTGAACGCTTATACTATCTATTAAAGGGTAACATAAAGGTAGAGACCTTTACGAATGACGTGACGTCCACCCTGAAAGACTCAGGTATCAAGGCGGCCATTGCCCATTGTGATGAGGCTCAAGGCCCGGTGCGCAACATTTTCATGGCTGCCCTTGAACGGGTTGGGCTTGGCGCTTCGGAGGCGGAGAAGGCTATGGAAGCCCGGGGGGCAATTGAAATGGCCAACCTGGAAAAGAATATGTCCTGGCTCACCTTTTTCATTAGCACCGCGCCGATGCTGGGCTTCCTGGGAACGGTGGTTGGCATGATCAACGCTTTTGATGACATCAAGGCGGCCAACGACATCAGTCCTGCTGTGGTGGCCGGGGGCATCTCCGTCGCCTTGTTGACCACGGCCTTCGGCCTGATTATCGCGGTCATCCTGCAGCTGCTCCAGAATATTGCCCTGAACATAATCGAAGGGCATGTCCTGGATATGGAAACGAGTTCCGGTGCGCTGGTGGAATCCTTTACTGACCTGGAACGTGACGGCAATCTCAAGGCTTAAGCGGGCCGTCGAAGTCGAGGCATAGCGATGCTTAAACGCAAGAGAAAAACACTTCAGGAAATTCCCTCGGCCTCGATGGCGGATATCGCCTTTCTGCTACTGGTATTTTTCCTGATCACGACGACGATCAGCATGGATAAAGGTATCGGCCTGGTGTTGCCTGCCATCGGAGAAGAGCTGGAGGTGAATCCAAAGAACCTCGCCAAGGTGTTGGTGAACGCCACCGGCCAGGTGTTGTTGGATGACGAGCCGGTCCTCATGAACCAGCTGCGCGGGAAAGTCAGGACCATGCTGTCCCGGAACAGTAAGCTCATTATCTCGGTCAAGACCTCCCCGCAGACCAAACACCAGACCTACCTCAATGTGCTGGATCAGCTCAAGATGGCCGGCGCTACCCGAATTTCAATTGCCGAGCCCGATATTTAGATCGAATATTGGAGTAAGGATTGCAACATGAAATTTAGAGGCAAGATGAAAATAAAATCCCAAATTCCTACGGCCTCCATGCCGGACATCATTTTCATGCTCCTGGTATTTTTTATGGTGACGACAGTACTGCGAGAATATGAGGGATTGCCCATTGCCCTGCCCAGTGCCACCAGGATCGAAAAGTTGGAGAGCAAACGGAACACGGCTCATCTATTCGTCAACAAATCCGGACTGGTGTCTATCGATGATAAGCGAATCCCCATGCCATCAGTTCGAAATGTGATGTATGCCAAACTGGTCGAGAACCCGAAACTGACCACTTCACTGAAGGGGGACAAAGACACTCCCATGAAGATTATCACTGCGTTGCACCAGGAACTGCGGCATGCCAATGCCCTGAAAGTCAGTTACGCAGCCAAAACGAGAGTGCCGTAGGTTTGCCCCTTCACCGCGATAAGGTTGTTGAAAGTTATCCGTTGCGGATTCGTTTCGTTATCATCAGCGTATTGGTCTTCATTGTCATCCTGTTTTATTCATTTCCCCGCTTCCTGCAAATCGGTGGAACCGTCGAGCAAAATTTCGAGGAGGTGGTTGAAACTTTCGATATTCCTCCCACCCAGCAGTTTCAGGCCCCACCGCCGCCATCCAGGCCTTCCATCCCCGTTGAATCAGAAGATGAGGATATTGCTGAAGATATTACCATTGCGGAGACGGGCCTGGATGACTTTGAGTGGGACGCCCCCCCGCCCCCTCCTGATGAAGGTCCTACATCACGATTTGTGGCCTACGACGATCCACCAGAGCCCATCGGCGGTTATAGAGCCATCCAGAAGAACGTGAGGTATCCCGAAATTGCCCGGGAGGCCGGCATCGAGGGGTTGGTTATCATCCAGGCCTTCATCAATAAATCCGGGATCGTCACTGAAACGGTGGTCCTGAAGAGCATCCCCAACACCGGCCTGGATGAAGCGGCTATGGACGCCATCAAGCGTACCCGGTGGAAGCCAGCCAGGCAGCGCGATATGAAAGTCGGTGTGTGGATTTCCGTTCCGGTGAACTTCAAGCTGAACTAGCCCATTCCCTCTGCCAACTGACATTTTCTCCCCCGAGCCCCAGAAAACCTCATCCCAATTATAAGCGGCTCAACTCCAACCTGATGGTGCGGCGTGCTCACCACTACTGCGTGGGCGTGTTTGAGTTGAGTGCGCTGGCAAATCCATCCCTAAACTGACGCGGTTTCGCCGCTTAAAACCTCCAGTTGGCCGCGCACCACTTCCATGACTTCCGCCATGCTCATCCTTTGATAGTCCTCGGCCTGGATAGCCGTCCCGAATCGGACGATAATGGGTCCGGGTCGTAGACGCCAACTCGTTTTGCGCTTGAACCGGAAGGCGCCTTCGATACCGATGACCAATATAGGCGACCCGGTATTGACGGCCAAATGAAATCCGCCTTTCTTGAGCAGGCCCAGTTTGCCGTCGAGCGTCCGAGTTCCTTCCGGGAGAATGACCACATTGTAACCGGCCTGGAGGCGATCCTCAGCCACCTTAATCGATGACCGAGCGGAATCCCGGCTCCGGCGGCGGATGGGGATAACCCGGAGACGCCTCAAGAGGGCCCCCCATAGGGGGTACTTCATCGACTCCTCGGCCATAACTCCCGTACATTTGCCCTTCATGACGGCGGCGATGATAAAGGGGTCGATAAAACTGGCGTGGTTCGCCATCAGGATATAGGTCTGATCTGTGGGGAAAGTTCCTTCGACTCGTATACGGGCCCCGAGGGTCCAAAGGATGGCGCGGGATAAAATCCTGGCTCCCCGGTAGTGGAGGCCGTCGCCCGGGAAGAGAGTGAGAATCATGAGCAGGGGGCCTCCGATGGCGAATACCGCGAATCCCATCACCCACCGATAGATGGAGGTGAATATTTCCACTAGCCGGTACTTTCCAGGGGTCGGCGATACCGCTCGATGAGCGGGAACAGTTTCCTGTTGGCCCGAGGAAAGGGGAATTGGCCCAGCTCGTCCCAGCTGATCCACTTCAGGTCTGTGCAACCGATTGGCCGGGGTGTCCCATCGATATAAGTGCAATGGCAGGCATACATGGTAATGGAAAAATGGGTGTATGAATGACGGATGGTGCCGACGATGGGTCCCACTTTGACTTTGAGGCCGACTTCCTCTTCCACTTCGCGCCGTACTGCTTCGCCGGGCGTTTCTCCGGCTTTGATCTTGCCTCCAGGTAATTCCCACAGCCCCCCCAGCAGGCCGTCGAGGGGACGACGGCTGATCAGCAGCTGATCGCCGCGCCAGACCACGCCTACCGCCACGGGCACATGGGGGATCGGCTTGCGCCCGATTCTCACCGGATAGTCGGCCACCTGGCCATGGATATGGGCCTGGCACTGCATGGCCACCGGACAAGAGCCGCATTGGGGCTGACGGGGAGTGCAGATCGTGGCCCCCAGGTCCATGATGGCCTGGTTGAAATCACCCGGACGTTCACCGGGCATCACCGGCCCGAGCGCCTGTTCCACGGCCCTGGCCAGGGTTTGACCGGTTTCCGAGCATTTCAGGACCCGGGCCACTACCCGCTTGACATTCCCATCAACGGCTGGCAGTCGATCACCGAAACAGATGCTTCTGACCGCTGCGAAGGTGTAGGGTCCCACTCCCGGCAACCGGCGAAAATCCGAGGGGTCGGCTGGCAACTGCCCCCCAAGTTGATTGTGGATCTGTTGGCAGGCCTGATGGAATTGCAGGGCACGCCGGTAATATCCCAGTCCCTCCCAGAGTTTGAGGACCTCCGTATCGCTGGCCTGGGCCACATGAGCGATGGTTGGGAAACGGGCCAGCCAGCGGTGGTAATAGGGTATCACGGTCTCAACCTGGGTCTGCTGCAACATCACCTCCGAAAGCCATATGCGGTAGGGGTCGGAGGTTTCGCGCCAGGGGAGCGGCCGGTAATGGCCATCGTACCAGGTCAGGAGTTGGGCAGGAAAGTCGGCGTCGAGGGGGACGCTCATGCTCAAAGCATCCTTATGAACCACGACAACTCCCCGAGGCGGTGGGCCAAAGACGAAATGAGACTCCTGTCAGGAGGAATGGAGAACAATACCTGCGTCTGGGTGGGCTCAGGTTATGCTCGTTGGACCCCGCACGCACCAAGGCCAGAGGCTGATAGGTCCGATCACGCAAAAGGCCGGTAACGTACATGCTGGCAGATTACAACTTATTCTCCGAGGCGTCAAGGGCTTGCGAGCAGCCGGTTCAACGCCCTGATGGTGTTCGGTGTGGTGCCGCAGCAGCCACCAATCAGGGAGGCGCCGCTTGTGATCCATTCCCGGGCGGCAGCGACGAAGTTCCCGTCTGAGTGCCTGTGGCGGATAACACCCTCCCGGGACGGCTGACTCCGGCCGGCGTTGGCGTAGACCCCAAAAGGCAGAGTGGTGGTTTCTGCCAGGGCCTTCACGGCCTTATTGGCCACCGCCAGGGTTACGCAGTTAATCATAATCCCCTGAGCACCACCCTGCCTGGCCACCTCGGCCGCTGCCGCAAGCGATGCGCCACCCCACAGATTCAGCTCCCCATTCACCAGGTAGGAAACCAAGGTCGGCAGGCCTGTAGGAGCGGCGGCCTCCAGGGCAATACGCGCCTCGTCCAGGGTGATGTGGGTTTCAAGAAGCAGCAGATCGGCCCCGGCCTCGGCCATCCAACGGGCCAGGTCACGGTAGGTCGCCCAGGCCACGTCGGGACCGGGATAATCGGCGGGGGTATAGCAGTCTCCCACCGGCGCCAGAGAACCGGCCACCAGAGCCTGGTCACCAGCTGCCTCCTTGGCCAGAGCGATGGCCCGCTGGGTGGCCCTGCGGGCAGATTCCCGGGCCGCCACTTCATCGAGACCAGCCCGTTGGTAGACCGGAGCGGTGGTGCGAAAGGTGTTGGCCGTGAGAACCCGGGCCCCTGCAGCGCGGTAGTCGCGGTGGATGGCCAGGACCAGGTCCGGGGCAGTCTCAAGGGCTCTGGCCGACCATAGTGGGAGGGCCACATCGACCCCCCGCCGGGCCAGTTCGGTGCCCATGGCGCCGTCTATAAGTGTGATAGCTCGGTTAGAAAACAGGCTGATCAAAGATGATTCCATAACCACTCCATCGAAATGTTCTTAAGATACCGCTCCCTGTATAGCGACGGCTAGCGATAAATTGAGTCCATGGCCCTAACCCATTGGCAGGCGGGACATCGCCAGGTATTGGTGAGCCACAAGCCGGGCGCTATCACGGTCTCGCTCACCGAGTCGGAGCTGGTCACCTATGATCTGGCGGGGCGGTTCCTGGGTGCTTACGATCATGGCACCAATATCCGGCGCGGTTTGGACAACACCTTCCAGAAGCGGTGGCGGGTTGGGGCCCAGGACGGCCAGCACCTGCGCCAATCCAACCTCACGGCTCCAGAAGCCAACACCTATCTGGAGGGTCTGCGGGTCCGGGTGGCCGGCCTGCTGGAGGATCAGGCAGCGGCCCAGTCCCACCCGGCCACGGCCCAGGCCCTGAAACGGGCCGTTGGTTTCACCTACGACCGTCTAGTGACCGATGCTGCAACGTTTACCGGTTTGTACGGCCACATTCCCATCTTGCCGCCGGACCAGTACCGGGCCCTGGTGGTGCAGGCCACGGACGGCTGCAGTTACAATCGATGCACTTTCTGCACCCTTTACCGGGATAAAACTTACCAGGTTCGCAGTGCAGAAGATTTTCGCCGGCATCTTGAAGCGGTTCTGGGTTTCATGGGCCGGGGACTGTCCTACCGGATAAGTCTATTTCTGGGGGATGCCAACGCCATTGCGATCCCCACCCCCAGGCTGGTGGAAATCATGCACATCCTGCACGACACGGCCCTCCTGCGACCCATCCTGGAACGGGGGGGCATCCATGCTTTCCTGGATATCTACACGGGCATGCACAAATCGGCCGCCGACTATCGTCGACTTCATGCACTGGGTCTGCGGCGGGTCTCCTTGGGGGTGGAAAGTGGCAGTGAGGCCTTGTTGTCCTACGTTCAAAAGCCCGTCACCCGGCAGGATATGGTGAGTGTGATGACCAACTTGAAGAACGGCGGCTTGGCCGTGGTAGTGATTTTTATGGTGGGGCTCGGGGGAAGCACCTATCGGGACGTGCATTTGACGGAATCGGCCGCACTGGTCGAGACCTTACCTCTCTCCAAGGGCGACGTCATTTACCTTTCCCAGTTTACTCCTGATCCACAGGCTCCCTATCGGCCTTTGGCAGCGGAGTCCGGCTTGCAGGACATGACCAGCGATGAAATCTCACGGGAAACCAAGCGATGGAAAGGGGTGCTGGAGGGCAGGATAGCGGTTAAGGGCGTAAAGGTGGCTCCCTACAGTTTTCAGCGGTTTATCTATTAGATGGCTATCGGCGGTGGATGATCCTGTTTTTACATTGGATATTCCATGCTTTGGAAGGTAGATTTTAAATATTGAACAGGTTAAGTATGGATACATTACGCGATCATTTCATCATTGCTATGCCCCATTTGACGGAGGCCACCTTCGATAGGTCGGTGGTGTATATCTGTGAGCATAATAGCCAGGGATCAATGGGTCTGATAATCAACCGGCCGTTGTCCTCGGCGGGTTTGAATTTGATTTTGACCACCTTGGATATCACACCCAACAGAGGGCTGGAGCAGATCGGAGACATTTATTCTGGTGGCCCGTTACAGCCAAGCATGGGTTTCGTTTTGCACACCCCGGAATACGATATCGAAGATACTGTGAGGATATCCACTAAAGTTTCACTCACCACCAACCTACAAATCATGTCGGACATCCAACAGAAGAATGGTCCTGAACAGTTCCGTTTCGCCCTGGGCTATGCCGGATGGGGTGTTGAGCAACTGGAACGGGAGATCGCCAACGGGGACTGGTTGGTCGTCCCCGCCACTCCGGAGTTCATTTTTGATAAGCCGGACGCCGTAAAATGGGCGGATGCAGCCCGTCGGTTCGGAATCGAGATCACCCAGTTCTCGGGACTGGGAGGATCAGCCTGAGGGCTGACCCTTCTCTCGCCAGCTCTCTATTGGACCACTGCCCAGAACTCAGTAAAGAGACAGGAGCCCTTGACATGCTGACAACAGCGGTGACACGCATCAGAGTTACCATGATAAAATCATGCCGGAAGATCGGTTATTTTCCCTTGGCTGCGGCCCTGCTGTTGGCCCTGCCCACCGGCGCGCCGGGCCAAACTCCACCGTCCGGCATGCCCCGCCACCACATCCGGCCCGAGGATTTAGCTGAAATCTACCATAGTCCATCGGAAAATAATCCGCCGTTCGTGGTGCCCAAGCCAAGTGGCAGTCTTTTGAAGGTTCCACCAGGCTTCATCATTGAGGAAGTCGCCGCCGACCTGACCCATCCGCGACAAATGACCCTGGCCCCCAATGGCGACTTGTTCCTCAGCGAACCAGATGGCGATCGGGTATTGATTCTACGTGATACAAACGGCGACGGCACATTTGACCGCCGATGGACCTTCTCAGATGACCTGCGCCAACCCTTCGGTATCGCCTTTGTGGACCAGTGGGTCTATTTCGGTAACACCCATTCGGTGGTGCGATATCGATATGAAGATGGACAGACCAAGGCTTCCGGCAATCCGGAGAAACTGTTCGATCTGCCGACGGGCGGCCACTGGACGCGGGATCTGCTCTATCATCCCGGGGAACGAAAACTCTACATCAGTGTAGGGAGCGGGAGCAACATCGGCGAGGCGGCCCCCCTCAGGGCCAAGGTCCTGCGGAGCAATCTCGATGGCAGCGAACTGGAGGTGTTCGCCTCGGGGCTGCGCAATCCCGTGGGGCTGGCCTGGCAACCGGTGACCGGCGCGCTGTGGACCTGCGTCAATGAGCGCGATGGCCTGGGCGATGACCTGGTGCCGGACTACGTTACATCGGTGAGGGAGGGTGGATTCTACGGCTGGCCCTACAGCTATATCGGCAGCAATCCCATGCCGGGGTACGCCGACAAGCAGCCGGACCTGGTCAAGCGGGCCATCGTGCCGGACGTCCTGATCCAGGCCCATTCGGCGGCCCTGGGGATTACCTTCTATACCGCCAACCAGTTCCCCACGTACCTGCGGGGCGGGGCTTTCGTGGCCCTGCACGGGTCCTGGAACCGTAAGGAGCGCACCGGCTACAAGGTGGTGTATCTGCCCTTTGACGAGGAGGGGCAGGCCCGGGGCTACTATGAAGACTTCATCACCGGCTGGACGGATACCCCGTCGCCAAAGATGGTCTGGGGCCGCCCGGTGGGGGTGCTGGTGGACCGGGACGGATCGCTGCTGGTTTCCGATGATGGGAACAACAAACTCTGGCGGGTGACCTATGTAGGGACCGGGGACTAGAGCCCAGGCCAGCGATGCCCTTCGCGCAGGGGACGCAGGGGGCGCAAATAACGTATCAGGCGCAAGGGTGGGGCGGTGTTGGAGTGAGGGGTGGTGATGGGCCCCTGCATTTCATGAAGCCGGCTCGCCATAGGCCCTGGGCGTAACCGTTTCGGGGAGTCCGGCTATGCCGAGGCCCCTTTTCTCGATGAGAGAGGGGCCCTTTTTCATCGTGGCTCGGGATCCGTCACCGGCCGGTGTCCGGGACAGGCTCCATCGAACGACCGATACATGGATGTTCAATTCATTGTTGTCCCTTCGACGAATGACACTTTGAGGTATGAAAACGTAGCGGGACTTTGACCAATAGTGACCAAGCCTGACCAGTTTGGAGGCTGACGACCATGAAATAATCAAGCAGAAGACGCTTCAAGGGAGGCGTCAACTAAACCTTGGAAACGTAGAATGTCCGTCTTATCTTGTGGCCCAAAAGGTCCAAAAGACTTTGAACCGGTACACCATTAGCCGCCCAGGGTCCTATCCCCGCCCCTTCTGTAACCGGAAGGCGGCACATACTCGAAGCGGGGTCCGGGGTGTTGCTTAAGCTCCAAACCCAACTGGCAATCTGGCTCCGGGGAACAGAGACAGTGGACTTCCTACCTGTTCAGATAGAGGGGGCCCGCGTATACGCCGGATTTATGAAACGTCAAGCCGCATTCCTTATAGACGGTTTGGTTTTGGTGCTGTTTCTCTACCTGTCGCAGAAACTTCAAGGATTCACAATACCCACTACGATACTTGTCATGGCAGTCTTTTGGGCACTTTATCCTTTTTATTCAGTCTACTTCAACTTTCGATACGGGGGAACCCTCGGAAAGCTGGCCGTCAAAATCCGCGTAACGCGCCCGGACGGCTCAAAGATTGGGCTTAGGGAAGCTTTCCTGAGGTCGGTGGTTGATATCGGCTTCGCCGTCTTGGCAATAACGGCTGAGATTCTGGCAATCTCTCAAGTCGATGCGGATCAATATCTAGTAGTGGGCATGCTGGAGCGGGCTCAACTTCTTCTCCCTCTATACCCAGCATGGAAGGCATACGTAAACGATGGCTCCTCTGCATGGGTGTGGAGTGAATTACTCGTAATACTTCTCAACGAGCGGAAAAGAGCCCTTCATGATTTCATCGCCGGTACTGTGGTCATACATAGAGAATACGCTAAATTAGGTGATTCCCGATGAGCGAGCTATTTGATAGTGTCGCACTCGCCCTCAAAACAATGCCCCAGGCTGCCCCCTGAGCGCGTTTCCCGCCATGGGGCGATGTTCGTCCTTTCATAGACGCGGGCGTAAGCGCACTCACCCCCTTCGCGTAGACGCCAGCCTCAATAGGCCGTCTATAGCGAGTCCGGCGAGCCGGAGCACGCAGGACGGGGAGGGAGTTCCCGCTTACTTCAATAAAACCAACTTGATGCTACGGGTGTAGGCCGGTGTGCTCATCCGGGCAATGTAAATACCGGTAGGCACGTCACGGCCACCGGCAGTCTTTCCATCCCATAGCACCTGGTGGGTGCCGGGCTGCAACTGGTCCTCCACCAGCCGCACCACCTCACGGCCCAGGAGGTCGTAGACGATCATCGTGACGTCGCTGGCCACCGACAGGTCGAAACGCAGGGTGGTGCTGGGGTTGAACGGGTTGGGGTAATTCTGGTGCAGGGCGAAAGAAGTGGGTATATCAGACGACTGCTCAACGGCA
>JADFNF010000057.1 GCA_022563485.1 Fidelibacterota bacterium
TTGTGGGGAGTGGAGGTCCATGGTGATGATGCGGCCGGCACCGACCGCCTCAAAAGTGTCCAGAAATAGCCGGGCGGAAATGGGCACCCGGGGCTTGTCCTTCCGATCCTGCCGGGCATAGCCATAGTAGGGGATCACCGCCGTTACGGACCCAGCGGAAGCCCGGCGGGCCGCATCCAACATCAGCAGCAGCTCGATGATATTGTCCGCCGGCGGATTGGTGGACTGGATAATGAACACATCCTCGTTGCGAATGTTTTCCTCGAACTTTACATAGATCTCGCCATCGTTGAAATTCTTGATGGTCAATCGGCCCATGGGCATATCCAGTTCTGCGGATATCTCCTGGGCAAGTTCCGGATTCGATCTGCCGGCAAATAGTTTCATGCGTCGCTACGTTCCCTTTATCTACCTTACCTGTTCGGGGACGAGGATTCGAACCTCGATTGGCGGGACCAAAGCCCGCTGTCCTGCCATTAGACGATCCCCGATCTGCATCACAGAGATGGACCTGGGTCGAAAGTTCTGTTCATCTATCCGTAGGAATTGGGCCTGGCGAGCCGCCACGGCAGGTGTATCGCCAGAGCCCGGTGATGACCTCCCAGCCTCAGGCTTCCCCATTAGTGGGACCGCCGGGGCCAAAGCTTTCATCCGGGCAGTCGGGACCTCGTCCCGTCCTACGGATATGACGATTGACAATCTCGGGAGGGGCATTACCCCTGGTTCCAAGCGTTGCGAAATTACGGCAACGACGTTGGTGAAACAAAGGCATTATCCTTGGCCTTGGCCGACTGCCCTACCGGGGACTACATTCTCATGGCAATCTCAGGCAACTATTTCTAAACTCGTTACAGATTTGACCGGCATCATCAGGATAATAAATTGACCACAAATGTATCTCGCTCAGGGGATGGGAAACCCACGATCCATGCCCCGCTCGCTGGGGCCGGCCGCATTTTACCGGCCACCTCTGTGGGCGGCACTCGCTCCGGCTCGCCAGGTGGAACCGGCTTGATGCCGGTGGCCGGCAACTGGCCAAGGAGCTGCTGAAGGTCAATGGTTCAACCATCAATGTGCACGGCCTTACCGTGGGTTTGCCGGTGCTGTGTTGTTGGCCGGAAGCGGTTCTTTAGCCGGTCACTAGCCCACATTTGTGCCCGGGGTCGTTGATGGCGCAGTTTGTCCATGGAGGTAGGGATAAACGGCGGTTTATCCGCCACATGTTCGAGGAGATCGTTCCCCGTTACGATTTTCTCAACCGGCTGCTCTCCGGCGGTCGGGACGTGACCTGGCGAAAGCGTCTGGCAGCAGTCGTGGATCTGCAGCCCACCGAACGCCTGTTGGATCTGGCCTGTGGCACCGGCGATGTTGCCTTGCAAGTCGGGCGGCGCCAGCCGGGCGCCCAGATCGTGGGAGCTGATCCCATCCCGCGCATGTTGGACCGGGCGCTCATCAAACTTCCAGCCCTCCAGCCCGTCTGCTGCGAAAGCGAAGCACTGCCCTTTCCCGATGGCGTTTTTCAGGCCGTCACCATCGCCTTCGGCGTGCGCAATTTCAGCGATCTTCAGGAAGGCTTAGAGGAAGTCTACCGCGTGCTTGCGAGGGGGGGACGGCTGGGTATCCTGGAATTTGCGATGCCTGAAAAAGGGCTCCTCAGCCCGTTATACCGGTGGTACCTCACCAAACTGCTACCCCGTCTGGGGGCCATGTTCAGCCGGGGCTATGCCTACCAGTATCTGCCCGAGTCCATCGCCCACTTTCCTGCTCCAGGCGACTTCAGCGACCTGCTTGCTAGTATCGGCTTTGACCACGTGAACACCGAACCGTTCTTGAATGGGGCCGTGTGGATTTACTGCGCCCATAAAGGCTAGTCCCTGGGGAAGCAACTACTGATCTTTATCCGCTGTCCCCTCCGGCAAGATCATCCACGCCACCAAGTAGGTAATCACCACGGGAACAATCTTTGTCAGGAGGGCCACAAACACCAAACCGATACGGATCAGATTGGCGTCAACATGGTAGATTTCACCCAGACCGCCGCAGATACCGGCGATTTTCTGATCCGCCCGTGATCGATAAAATTTCCCCATGATCCTCCCTTTAGCGAACGGTCCGCGCCAATTAGCCGTGAGATCGCCTATCGCCCTTTAACGGCGGAAGTTTACTCACTGTTGGCTCGAAATTCCACCCCTACCCGATGGCGTACATCGTTGGGACTGGGCACACTGAGCAAGATGTTCTCCCACAGCAGTTGCGCCTCGGCCTGATATTGAGATTCGCATCGGTCGGGGCTGGAACGATCGGCCATAGAAACGACTTATGCCCAAGGGACCTTGCTGGGATAAGCCAGGTCTGTCCCGGCGGAAACATTCGGATAATCTCGACATACACCGTGAAAACCTCTCCTACCGGGGACACCCCAAGTCATAAATTCAACCCGTGGCCGCCACCACAAGGCAGCTTTTTAATCCCACCAAGAGAGGAGTTTGACGCCCATGCTGACGCGGAAACTTGGACAGACCGATCTAAATCTCACCGTCATAGGCTTTGGCGCCTGGGCCATTGGTGGTGGTGATTACAAATTTGGATGGGGACCCCAGGATGATGAGGATTCCATCAAATCCATCCATGAGGCTCTCGATGCAGGGGTGAACTGGATCGACACGGCACCGATCTACGGACTCGGGCGTTCGGAGCAAGTGGTGGGCAAGGCCCTCAAGGGGATTCGCCATGAGGTGATCCTGGCCACCAAGTGCGGGATCGTCTGGGATGCTAACCGTACTGTCAGCCGCCACCTCAAGGCCGACAGCATACGCCGGGAGGTGGAGCTGAGCCTGGGGCGGTTGCAGACCGACTACATCGACCTCTACCAGATGCACTGGCCCGAGCCGGACGAGATAATTGAAGAAGCCTGGGAGGCAATGGTCAAACTGGTTGATGAGGGGAAGGTACGATATATCGCCGTCTGCAATTTCAACGTCGAGCAGCTGCGCCGGATCGGAGCGATCCAACCGGCGGCGTCCCTCCAGCCCCCCTATAACATGCTCCGCCGTGAGATCGAGGAGGATATTCTCCCCTACTGCCAGGAGAGCAAACTGGGGGTGGTGGCCTACAGCCCCATGCAAAATGGCCTACTCACCGGGAAATTCACCTTAGAGCGCATCCAGAACCTGCCCGATGATGACTTCCGCAAGACACTCAGCGAGCAGTTTCAGTCACCGCAACTGGATGTCAATCTGAAGGTGGTGGAAGGCTTACGGCCCATTGCCCAGCGCCTGGACCATACCCTGGCTCAGCTGGCCCTGGCCTGGGTCCTGCGGCGGCCCGAGGTGACCAGCGCCATCACCGGCGCCCGCAAACCGGGGCAGATCAAGGAGACGGCGATGGCGGCCGGTTGGGTCCTGGACGAGTGGACCGTTCAGCAGATCGAGGCCCTGCTAAATAAGCGGGACAAGGTGTTGGCGGAGGCTAACGCCTGACCCGTCACCCTCTACTGTGACGCCTATGTTCGCGCCCCGTGGCGGCATTAACCCCACACCGCCAGGAGCGCCCCCATGGCCGTGAGTCCCGCCAGGTGGTAACCACTGTTGATCAGGTGGACCTTGAGGGGCCGCCGGTGAACGACGAATATGTCCCGCAGATAGATGACCATCACCCCACTCCACAATAAAAACCCCGTAGCTGCGCCGGTGGCAGGAGTGTGAGCCTCCAGATAATGGACTACATGGGCGAGAACATAGGCGGCCAACAGGGTGGCGATCTGGCGAATACGCACGATCTGCAGCATGGCGCGCCTGGCCACAGGATCCCTGTCAGGGGCGAGGCCCAGAGCGGTCATCCATGGCCGGCCAAGAAATTTGCGCGAGTACCAGACAAGACCGATAGCGAACTCCAGGACGGCGGCCAAAACGATGGCCAGGGGGCTTACGCCGGCGGCCACGGTCAGGCCATCACCGGTGCAGGGCAAAACGGATGGACGAGCCTCATAGGGCCAGTGCGTTGATATCGGGCAGTCGCAAGATGTTCCCCTTTCCTATCGAAATTGATGGGGCAATGTACGGAGGATTCGTCAGACACCCAACGGCGAAGCGGGGACGATCATTACACTGCTTCGAGCATGAGTCATTATTTTGCCTGTGGTGGTGGGATGGAGAATAACTTGGTTAGAGCGCAAACACAATGGTCACACGCCACCGGGACACATTGACGCTCCCCGATGGCGATGCCCCCAGTGGCTGGGCGGCCATGGCGAATCCCCGCACCACCCCAACGCCCAGTCCGGCGCCGGCCACCACGTCTGAGAGGTAGTGCGCGTTATCGTGGATGCGGCTGAGACCGGTGACAGTGGCCAGCGCGTAGAAGACCGCCCCGGGCCCATTCCCGTAGAGAGTCCGGATCACTTCGGCAATCGCGAAGGTGGCGGACGCGTGCCCCGAAGGGAATGAATGGCCGTAAGGAAAAGACGTTCGGGCGGTCTTGTCCGGCCGGGGACGACCGATGACCGCCTTGATGATCTCGGTGCTGATACCGACCACCACCAGACTGGTGAAGGCGAATTCCAGGCGACGGCCAATCTCAGCCCGGGGCGACCCCCGGAGGGCTTCGACCACGATAATACCGGGCAGGATACCGATCTCTGACCAGCCACCACCCCATTGGTATGCGACCCTAGCCAGGGATTCCGGCATCAACCCCTGGTCAGTCGCGAACTGCTTGGTGGCTTGATCGAGTGACAGGGATGCCAGCACACTCAGGCCAGCAAAGGCCCAGTAGCGGCGCATGGCCGGGGCGCTGACCGTCGTCGACAGACCCGCGAGCACCTTTTGAGTATAAGTCCTGCGTTCATCCTCCTGACCCGCCGCTACTGATAGCAGAAGGAAGGCAAATAGCAAGACTTTTAACTTTTGCATGATATAAATGGCAGGGCTAGGGTGTTCAGGTTCGCTGGTTTCATCACAATATTGTCAACCACAGGATCGTTGAGTTACCACCTATTGAGAATCGAGAAGGAACTCAACTTGAATAAAATAACTTAGATCAAACGATGCGCCTATGGGATGGTACTGATAGTTCTGATTCATTATGTTACGAAATAGTAGACGGCCGATTAATCTGCGATGCCAGAACCACTTCTGAAATTGTAGATCATATATCGTGGCTCCTTTAACCGTTGAATAATAGGTTACCTGCCCACCCGGCGAAACCGTGCACTCCTGCCCGTCGATACCTCGATAATCGGGCCAGACCGATGCTGAACGGTGACTCAGCATGGCCCAGACCCTAAAATTATCCACTGGGGCATAGGTCAATCGATAGCTGGCCTTATGCCTTGGAATGGGTTCCCAGACCTCGGTAAAGACATCATCTCCGGTTATGGCAGCGCGGTAGCTGTAGAATAGTCGCTGTGAAAGACGCGGCCTGGATCGGTGCGTTATAGCGATGCTAGCCCCTAGGACTTGTCCACCTTGGCCTCCATAGACCTGAGTAGCGGGGTTAAATGAGCAGTCTTGCGCATTGTATTGAAAGGACTGTCTCTCCAGATAAAGGTCCGCGAATGATCGGTAGGAACCGGTCGTTTCTATAGTGAGTTGGTCACTCATCATATTCTTCCAGGCCACATCTGCGGTCCATTGAGCGCTTTTGTCGATGGGGCCAATCATCGAGTAATCGATCGAATATTGGTTCAATAAATCGTAGCCTCGATCGGCCCAGTACCACAAACTGTTGTCTTCCTCAGGGAGCCGTTGCGAGTAAGCGAATGTGATTCTCAACCGATGGCGGGGGTTGACGTCCCAATCATGGGTCAGGGCCCCCTTCATGGCCACCGTTCTATTGCTGATGGTGAGTAACATGCTGATACTTTGTTGTGTATTCTTAAATAGCCCCAGGCTCAGCTTGCCATATATTTTACCAAGGTCGTAAGCTCCCTCATCAAGTGGGTAGCCGGTAACTAACTCAAATCTATCGAAGCCGATACCGACTTGTATTTGATGGGAAGCGGTGGTGGTTTTGCTCTCGATGCTTGCCTGGAAGTTATGCATTTCCCAATCGAAATCTAAATCGAGGGTATTCAGATATTTATCGAGTTGATTAGTGGAGTATTTAAGACGATAAGCAATATCCGTATGTCTGAAGGCCGGAAAGTTTCCTTTGACACCTACGTAAGGGAAGCGATTCTTTACCGGAATCTCTCTACCCAACGGTTTAAAGAATAAGAAATATTTGGGTGAATGGGAATAGCCGGCCATCAGCTCATGTTTGCTTTGCAGCAGCTCGGCCCCTATCTTGAGTGAAGGTGAAAGACTCATATGCAGGCCGGGCCAACCGGCTGTTAGGGCTGAGATACGATTTAGCAGGGCCCAATCAGTGAAAGGATACTGCTGCACAGCGAGATTTGCCCGCAGGTACCAACTGTTTTTCCCGATTTCCATTGTAAGGGATCCATCGTTGGCACTTCGATCAATGTTGGCGGTGGCAAACTGTGTGTACCGGTAGGGTCCGGCGTCGCCTGTTTCGTTACCTAACAGGAGCGTTCCGTGGAATGCAACGCCTGGCCCGGGCCTGACCGTATGAATGTGAATCAGGCCACGATCTGCAAATTCACCCATGTGCAGTTGAGGCACGCTCAAGACCTCCACATAGTCGATTTGATCCAGTGTCACCGGGAGCATGTACAGGTTCTTCACATCGAATGAGTTCAGATCAAATCTTTGCCCATCGAGCATAACGATCCAATTCTGGCTTTGAAAAGCAGCCAAACCGTTGGGACTGGCCATCCATGTGAAGCCATCCGTTGAACTCAAGGTCCATTCGTCAACCAGCAGTAAGATTTCTCCTATGCGGGTCAAGCCAGCGCTGCTGATCATTTCAGAGGTTATGATCTGCCCTCCGGGACTCCCCTCAACGCCCCGATTCCCTTCTACCGCGAACACCAACCAGAAAAGGAGAAATAGGAGTAACCGGCGAGGCATCACTTCAAGAAAGTTTTCATCCAGCCCGGTGTAGCCAAGGTATAGCTGAGACCCACAGAAATAAAAGTGAGTTTGATGGGCTTGTTTGTAAAAATGGTATGGTAGTCGCTTGAGAGACGGAACGCCCATCGGGGCTTAACGAAGTACCTTAAAGAAGAAGTGAGGGTCACGCCGAGCTCACTCTCATTCCTGGAATACCCCTCAGCAGAATCGAATGTCATGATAGTACTACCGACCGACAGCCCATTGAACCAATCGAACCGATAAGGTAGCGCCCACCTGATGCCCCAGCCCAGATAAATGAAGCTGCTTTGAAAATCGGAAATGCCTTTCCCCTTACCGGCATAGGGGAGCAACTGAATGCCGGCCCGAACATCGCCGTAATAGAAGGGCACTCCCAGCCAGCCAGCCACGCCGTTGCCTGGCTCCCAGAATTCGTGAAAAACATTCCGGTTCGTATTCGTGACATACTGCAGCCCGATTTCAAGTGAATCAAAGGCGTGCTGGTTCTGGCCATAGAGAGAACCGGCCGTTGGCATGAATGCCACCGTGCCGATCAGCGCCAAAGTGGTGCAAATTGAGGGCAGCTTTTTCACAACCGTGTATAGATCATCACATACTGGAGGAGCGCTGGAAACTGGCACGGGTAGAATTTCGCAGCTTCACGGTTAAGATGCGACAGCTTGTTGGCCTGTGTTCCGAACAAAAAAAGGCCCCTCCTTTTGGAAGGGGCCTTAGTTAACCGTCCCAGGCTTTATTCGACAGCCGGTTATTTAACGACGATCTTCGTTTTCTCCGGCTCCACGGGCGCCAACTTGTTCAGACTGATGGCGAGGATGCCGTTGACATACTTGGCCGCCACCTCCTGCTCGTTGACCTCGCCGGGCAGGGTGAAGGACCGGCTGAATTTGCCGTGACGCAGCTCGGTCGTATGGACGGTTTCATCCTCGTTGACCTGCCGCTCTTCGCGCTCACCACTGATGGTGAGCACCCCGTCGCGGAGAGTGACGTCGATGTCCTTCTTGCCCAGGCCGGGCAGGGCCGCCTCAAAGATGAACTGGTCCTTGGTTTCACGAATATCGAAGGCCGGTGTCCAGTCCCGGTTCACCTGCGGAGCCGCGACAAAGGGCCGCAGCCCGAGTTGGTGAAACAGGCTGTCCATGTCGTCATAGAGACTGAGTACCGGCCGTCTGCGTGTGTATTTTACGAGTGTCATGATCTTTCCTCCTTTAATTTTACCAACTGCCGGGCCTCACCGGGCCAGGCATCCACATTCGCCAATATCTATCACAAGGAACGTGCCGGATCGGGAACACCGTCAAAAGGGCAGAGGAGCAGAAACAATGGCCAGGTCATACTGACATTATGGCGGCAATGGGTGGCCGTTGTGTCAGCAAAATGATGCGTCCTCGCGGCTTTCCGGAAGGAAATCGATACTAATGGATCTGGCGGCCCAAAAGCGATCCCTGACCATTATCTGGATTACCATCTTCATTGACTTGATGGGGGTGACCTTGATCATCCCCTATATCAACGATTTCGTGGAAGAGCTGGGGGGTGATGAACAGATGGTGGGACTGCTCCTGGCCAGCTACGCCACCATGCAGCTGATCTTTGCACCGGTGTGGGGCCGCATCAGCGACCGCATTGGCCGTCGCCCCGTAATCATCATTGGCCTGGCAACCTCGGCGGTGGCCTTTACGATTTTCGGTATGGCCAGCCAGCTGTGGCTGCTTTTCGCGTCGCGCTCCCTGGCGGGGTTTGCCAACGCCAACATCTCCACCGCCCAGGCCTATGTGGCCGACATCACCCCGCCTGCCGAACGGGCCGGACGGATGGGTCTGGTGGGCGCCGCCTTCAGCCTGGGGTTCATCATCGGATTTCCCATCGGCGGGATCCTCTCAACGGCCTATGGCAACCGGGCACCGGCCCTGTTTGCTGCGGCGCTCTCCCTTATCAACTGCCTGGCGGCGGTCTTTATCCTACCCGAATCCTATCCGAAAGAGGCCCGGCAGGCCCACCTCAAGGCGACTTCCGCTAACGTCCTGGAGGCGTTCAGGAGCACCATGCAAAACCTCGCGCGGTTCTGGCGCCGTAAAGAGCTTTCCCGGGTCCTCACCACTTTCCTCCTCTTCAGCGTCGCCTTCAGCATTATTCACGTCACATTCGTCGAGTATAGCCGGGATATCCTCCACATGACGCCCCAGGATCGGGGATTTGTGTTCATGTTCATCGGTGTGGTGGGGGCCATCACCCAGGCCACGGTGATCAAGCGGCTGGTGCGGGCAGTGGGCGAGGACCGGGTTATCGAGCTGGGGTTGGTGGCCCTGGCCGTGGGACTGGCCTCCATCCCTTTCCTGCGGACGAACGCCCTACTCTACATCGGCGCCTTTTTCATCGCCCTGGGCAACAGCCTGGTAACCCCGGCGGTGACGGCGGTGATTTCCATGCGGTCTGCGGACCATGAACAGGGGACCGCCATGGGAGTCACCCAGAGCCTGGGCAGCCTGGGGCGCATTATCGGCCCGCCTTACGGCGGCATCACCTACGCCCAGATCAATTTTTACTTCCCCTTCCTGTCGGCGGCGGGCATCGCCCTGGGGGCCCTGGCCATCTATGCGCGGCGGCAGAAGAAGCAGGGGCAGTAACAGTCAGCGGGGCGGGAGAAAGTCAATAGCGATTGACCGTTATCTGCACATCGTCACGCCGAGGTCGCGAGGGGACCGTCCAAAGTCCATGGGCATGGGAGCGAGGCCCCACCGTAACTTGCTCCCATGACCCTCACCTGCACCGCCTGCGAACGCGCCCATTCACCGCACGAAATCCAAACTGTATGCCGGAAATGTGGCCAGCCCCTGAGTGCCGATTATTTCTTCTCCCCGGAACAATTCTCAATGGACGATCTGGAAGATCAGCCCTCCCTGTGGCGCTATGGATCGTTCCTGCCCTCCATCCCACCGGATCGACGGATTTCCCTTGGCGAGGGCCATACCCCCCTTATGCGGCTTGAGGTTGGCGGACGGGACATCTACCTCAAGGACGAGACCGCTAACCCCACCGGTTCGTTCAAGGATCGCGGCATGTGCATCGCTCTGTCCATGGCCCGGGTGCTGGGTATCAAACGGGTGGCCCTACCCTCAGCCGGAAACGCCGGTGTAGCGGCTGCCGCTTATGCCCAGGCAGGGGGACTGGAATGCCGCGTTTACCTCCCGACGACCATTCCCGAGGCTTTCGTTCAGGAAATTCGCGACTCAGGTGCGGAGGCCGTCCTGGCCGGAAAAACCATCACCGAGGCCGGGGCTGCCATGTCGCGGGAGCTGGATTCGGATTGGTTTAACCTCTCTACCTTTCACGAGCCGTATCGAGTGGAAGGGAAAAAGACCCTCGGGCTGGAAATAGCCGAACAGCTCGATTGGGACTTCCCCGATGTAGTGGTCTATCCCACTGGCGGCGGAACCGGTCTCATCGGCATCTGGAAAGCCTTCCAGGAGTTACGCAGCCTCAATTGGGTCCGTAAACCTCTGCCTCGCATGGTGGCGGTGCAGATGGAGGGATGTGGTCCCGTAGTTAAAGCATTACATGAAGGTCAGGCCGCCACCGAGCCGTGGCCCGATCCCCATACCCGGGCCCTGGGACTGAACGTGCCCGCTCCGCTGGCCGGCTCCTGGATGTTGTCCGTACTACGGGCCAGCCGGGGAACAGCGCTGGCGGTGCCCGAAGAGGAAATCAACGCCGCACAGGATCAACTCGTAGCAATAAGCGGCCTGCCTGTTGGCCCGGAAGCGGCTGTGGCCTGGCGAGGCGTCGAACGGCTGATGGATCAGGGCTGGATCATGGATCATGAGCGGGTGGTGGTGGTCATCACCGGGGATGATCGACGGTACGGCTAGGGCCAATTCCTACACAGGACTTCCCCGTCAGATGGGTCTTTCTCCGAAGAGGGCCCGGCCGATGCGCACGTGAGTTGCTCCCTCCTCAACTGCGAGCTCGAAATCGCCAGACATGCCCATGGACAGGTCGGCGCAGGTTGGGATCCTGCTCTGCAGCTCATCACGAATCCGACGGGCATCGGAGAAACAGTCCCGCAGGAAGCTGCTGTATGCCATATGGCCCAGGCGCTCGG
>JADFNF010000058.1 GCA_022563485.1 Fidelibacterota bacterium
ACATCAGACGCGGCCACGTTGTAGTCGCGCCGGAAAAGATAATCGCGCCCCTTCCTACCTATGCAACTCAGTTCTACGTTGTCCCGCCCTAGCTCGTCGATACGGCTTCGGGCCGCCTTGATCAGGTTCACATTGAAGCCGCCAGCCATGCCCCGGTCGGAGGTGACCACCACCACCAGGCTGCGCTGCACCTCATCCCGAACCTGCAATGCGGGCAACTGTTGCCGGTCGATCTGGGGCATCAGGCTATGGAGCACTTGCTGAAGGCGTTGGGCATAGGGACGGGCCTGAAGCATATTGATCTGGGCCCGGCGCAGTTTGGCCGCAGCCACCATCTTCATGGCCCGGGTCACCTGCTGAATGCTCCGGACCGAGCCGATGCGGCGGCGGATATCTTTCAGGCTAGCCACAACGGTCCCCGATCAGGCAGCGAATATTTTTACAAAGGATTCCGTATGAGCCTTCAGCGCCTGCTCCACCTCATCAGCCAGCTGGCCCGTCTCCCGGATGGCATCCAACTGCTTGCGGGCATTGGCCCGCAGGTAGTCCAGATATTCGGTTTCAAACTCACGCAACCGGTCGAGGGGCAGCTCATCCAGATAGCCTTTGATGGCCGCAAAGATAATGACCACCTGCTCCTCCACCGGAACCGGCCGGTACTGGTCCTGTTTCAACACCTCGCGTAACCGCTCTCCCCGTGTAATCTGATGCTGGGTCGCCTTGTCCAGGTCGGAGCCGAACTTGGAGAAGGCCTCCAACTCCCTGAACTGAGCCAGTTCCAGGCGCAGGGATCCGGCCACCTTCCGCATGGCCTTGGTCTGGGCGTTACCGCCGACCCGGGATACGGAGATGCCGGGGTTGATGGCGGGGCGTATGCCCGAATTGAACAGACTCGTCTCCAGGAAGATCTGCCCATCAGTAATGGAAATGACATTGGTGGGAATGTAGGAGGCCACGTCACCGGCCTGGGTCTCGATGATCGGCAGTGCCGTCAGGGAACCACCGCCCTGTTCATCATTCATCTTGGCCGCTCGCTCCAACAGACGGCTATGCAGGTAGAAGACATCCCCGGGATAGGCTTCGCGCCCCGGCGGACGGCGCAGCAAAAGGGACATCTGGCGGTAAGCCACGGCATGCTTGCTCAAATCGTCGTAGACCACCAGGGCGTGCATGCCCCGGTCACGAAAATATTCGCCGATGGTGGCGCCCGCGTAAGGGGCGATAAACTGCATCGGCGCCGGATCGGAGGCGTTGGCCGCCACGATCACGGTATAGTCCAGAGCATCGGCCTTCTCGAGCTCGGCTACGGCAGCGGCTACTGTGGACGCCTTCTGGCCAATGGCCACGTAGATGCAGTAGACCGGTTGGTCGGTCTCGTGGGTGCCTTTCTGGTTGATAATCGTATCCAAAGCAATGGCCGTCTTGCCGGTCTGGCGGTCGCCAATGATGAGCTCCCGCTGGCCCCGGCCAATGGGAATCATGGTGTCAATGGCCTTGATACCCGTTTGCAGGGGTTCCCGCACCGGACGCCGGGCCATGACTCCGGGGGCCTTCCGCTCGATGGGGGCGGTCTCCTCGGTCTTGATATCACCCCGGCCATCGATGGGCTGGCCCAAGGGGTTCACCACCCGGCCCAGCATGCCCTTGCCGATGCCGATCTCCACCACCTTCCCCGTTCGCCGAGCCAGGTCGCCTTCACCCACCAGGTGGCTCTCGCCAAAGAGCACCAAACCGACGTTGTCCTCCTCCAGGTTGAGAGCCATGCCAAACACACCATGGGGAAAGGCCACCAGTTCGCTGGCCATCACATTATCCAGGCCATGAACCCGGGCAACCCCGTCACCCACCGAGATCACCTCGCCCACCTCGGCCACATCCAACTCGACATGAAAGGCGTCGAGCTGCTCTTTCAGCAGCTTCGTAATCTTACGGGTATCAAATTCTACAGTCATAAATTTTACGTTCCGTTATGGTTGTGCATCCAATATCACCCTCGCCCCTCTCTCCTGCCTTGCCACGGCTAAACCAGCTCCTCCCGCAGCAGCTCCAACCGACGTGCTATCGAGCCATCCACCAGGATATTGCCCAGGCGCAGCTTGATGCCGCCGATCAGGCTCGGATCGGTGACTCCCTTGACCTGTAGAGAACGCCCCAGGGATTGCTCGACCCGGCCTCCCAGTGCCTGAAGTTCTTTCTGGGACAGTGGCTGAGGGGTAAAGACCGTCAGGATCAGTTGAGCATACTCGGCCTGGGCCAGGAAGGCCAGGGACTTGGCGACCCCCGGCAGCTGGATCCCCAACTGCTGCTCCATGAGCATGCGCAACACCACAAATTCCAATTCGGTGAGGTCGTCCCGGAAGGCCTGGCGGAGCACCTCCATTTTGTTGTCCAACGGCACCCGGTGAGTGATGAGCAGATGGCGGAATGCTCGGTTGGTCCTGAAGGCCTGGGCCAAATACTCGAACCGCGCCAGGAAGCCCTCTACCGCCCTCATAGTGACGGCCACCTTAAGGGCTGCCCGGGCAAACTTCCGGGCCTGGGGACCGGCCGTCATCAGGCCTCGCCGATCTGACGGAGACTCTCTTCCACCAACTTCCGGTTATCTTGCGTCGTCAGGTTTCGCTCCACCACCTTACCGGCGATGGACAGGGAGAGATCAACCACCGTGGCCCTGATCTCCCGCAAAGCCTGGTCCCGTTCGACAACGATCTGATCCCGGGCCTTGGCCACCAGATCGGCGGATTTTTTGCGGGCGGCTTCTTCGAGTTCGATGCGCAATTTTTCAGCAGCGGCTCGGGCGTCATTAAGCACCTTCTGGCCCTCTTTCCGGCTGGCCTGGAGCTGCTCCTGGTACTTGGTCTCCAGCTGCTCCGATTCAGCCCTGGCTCGGTCGGCGGCATCCAGAGCCGTGCGGATATCCGCCTGCCGCTTATCCAGGGCTTCAATCATGGGCCCCCAGGCCTTGCGGGCCAGAATACCCATTACAATGAAAAAAGTGATCCAGGTCCATATCATCAGACCCGGCTCGAAGCGTACCAACTGCTCCATGACCCCTCCTACCTTAGTGTCAACCTGGTGACGGTTTGCAGGTCCACGATTTACAGTAGCACGATGAGCAGCAGGACGACTTCGGCGATGATGGCCACTCCCTCAAGGAGAAACAGGGGCAGATTGATGGCCGTGCGGATATCGGCAGCGGCTTCCGGCTGGCGGGCGGTGCTCTCGGCGGCGGCGGCGGCAAACCGGCCGATGCCCAGTGCGGCGCCGATCACCACCATACCGGCCCCGATGCCGGCGCCCAACAGTGCGAGGCTCTTGGAGTAGCCGGCGGCGTCCCCCTCAGCACCAAAAGCTGAGGATACGGCCAACAGGGTAAAGAACATCACGAATAAAAACCGGTGACTGCTATACAGGGATTTCATGGGTAGGTATACCCCTTTCTCTTTCTATGGATGTCATGCGTTTCATAGCCAAATGAAAAATTTAAATCCTTAATGCTCCGGGTGAATGGCCGCGCCGATAAACACCGCCGATAACAGGGCGAACACATAAGCCTGCACTAGCGCGACAATGATCTCCAGGAAGGATATCCCTACATTGAGGGCCACCGACCCGATACCGATCCAGGGGTTCGCCAGTAGGAAAATGGGCGCCAGGATCGCCAGCATGGCGATATGCCCGGCAGTCATGTTGGCGGCCAATCGCATGGTGAGGGCAAAAGGGCGGACAAACATGCCCAGCAATTCAATGGGAATCAAAATAAACAGGACTGGCCAGGGCACACCGGGAGGGGCCAGATTCTTCCAGTGCCCTATGACGCCGTGTTCCCGGCTCCCCGCCACAATGATGGCCATGAAGGTCATCACCGCCAGGGCCGCTGTAACGTTCACGTTGCCCGTGGATGTGCCGCTCCCGGGTATCAGGTCGAAGAAGGGAATGAGTCCCAGTAAGTTGGCCGTCACGATCAGGGTGAACAGGGCCAGGATATAGGGCGACCAGCTGCGAGCACTCTGCCGGCCCACGTAGGGCACCACGATCTGGTTATGGACAAAGTCCACCACGGCCTCCAGAAAATTGGTGAAACCCGACGGGACCCGCACGGTCCCCCGGCGATAGGGCCGCGCACCTATAAGGAAGGCGGTGATGATCACCGCCCCGGCGATCCACAGCATAATGACATGCTTGGTGATGGACAGGTCCACGCCCCACAGTTGCAGAGGCACCAACGCCTCACTATTGGAGACGTGGTGCAGGATCACCGCACCAACGTTTTCGCTATGTTCTTCTGCCGCCATCTTCAACTATTCGAATCTCCTGAATCATGATACTTTGGCCCCTGTGGTGACCGCCTGCAGATAGGCTTGGTAACGGTACGCCTCGTAGACGTGCCAGGTGAAAAAGTTGACCAGGAGTGAAACCACGAAGGGAATCCTCGGCAAGGTTGTCGCGAGCAGGATGAGCACCATCCATAAGCCGATTAGTATCACCTTCACCAGAAAGTTGATCGCTACAAAGCTGTCATGATGCCGTTGGCTTTCGCCATTTTCTGCCGCCACCTGAAAGACGTACAGGCTGATAACGGATATGGCGATGGGCAAGCCGCCACCCGCGAGAATAGCCAGGGCGCTTCGCCCGCTCGCCATCACCCACACCATCCCGGAGACGGCCAGGAATGCCCCCCCCAACGCCGGGGCAATGACCCGCAGACTCATGAGCCACCCCCTGGTGGAAACATGCCCTTCCAAAGATCGTAAAAACCAACGACCAGCCCCAGCAGCAACCCAGCGAGCAAGAGATAAGGCGCCGTTTGGAACTTCTGATCCAGGATATAGCCCAACAAACCTAATCCGAGCAGCGCACCAGTCAATGTGTGGGCGGCGGAAATACCCTTCCTGGAAGATCCTGAGTTGGATGGCATGTGAGGCAAATTTTACTAAATGAGGCCGAAAGCCTCGAAGGGTGACGTATCCATCAAAGTCAGCCGGAAGCTCCCGGACCTGCAGGGGCCGATTCAGCCTCGACTGATTGACCATCCTTGGGTACCTGCGCCCCATCGATTTTCGCACCCCGCATTTTACAGCTGCCCGTAAACTGCGCGCCCTCTTCAATCACCAACAGCCCTACCTTAACATCACCAACCATCCTTGCAGAGCCCCCCAAGGTGGCTCGTCCCTTGACGGTAAGGCTGCCCTCAAGGTCACCTTCGATGACAGCTTCTTCAGCTACCACGGCGCCTTTGATGAGGGAATCTTTAGTGGTGCGCACCAAACCCTCAGACCGCACGTCGCCATAAACTTTTCCGTAGACCAGTACCGATCCCTTGACTTCCAGGTTCCCCTGAAGCACCGTGTTGGGCCCGACGATGGTGTTGGTCTGGCTGTTGTTTTCCTTAGCCATGCGTTTCTACCGAAACATCCTGTCTTCTATAAAGGTCAATAAAGAGCCGGGGGTCTATCGACCGCCCTTCCTTCCAAATCTCGAAATGCAAATGAGGCCCCTGACTGACCCCCGTACTCCCGACCAGGCCAATCGGCTGGCCCCGCTCTACCCATTCTCTGGGGGCTACCAAATTGGTCTGGTTATGGCCGTAGACCGTAAAATAGTCGTCACCGTGACTGAGAATAATCATATAGCCCAAATCCTCGGTCCAGTGCGAGAAGACCACCAAACCGGCGGCAGCGGCCTGCACAACCTCACCGATAGGGCTTGCGATGTCGATACCAGCATGATTGACCTGGAGATCCAGCTCGTGCAGCAGGAGACCGCGGGTTACATATCCATTCACCGGAGGGTGGGTAGGCACGTTCTCCAAAAAATTGATGTAAATATCGTCAATGGGAATACCTCCCGTGCGGCCCTGCAACGTACTCATCGCATGCCCCTGATCGTCCTCCAGGCGGATGGACAATTCTAACTCGCGTAAAAGATCGGCCCCCACCAAGCCATACTGGCTTGAATTGAGGACCACACGCCGCACCCTGTCCCGGTAAGTCTGCAAGCGTTCCTTCTCAAGCATCAGCTCCGAGTAATCTATCAGTCGCGGCAGGCTATACACCCACCCGCCAATCAGAGTAAGAACGATGAAAGCGACTATCGCCAGGACCACGATCACCTGCCCGGCCGTCATCCGGAAACTCCGGGACCAGCCGCCCTCTTCGGACATCATGACAACCTGGTAGTGCCGTTGCCAAAGTTTTGGCAGACGGTCCCTCAGCCCATGCCGGACGGTACTCAAATAGCCCACGAGTTTAGCCCGTGATCAAAATGAGAGTCAACGTAAAATGCGTCCCGTCACCAAATATACTCGATAGTCCCTGGATCACGCTACTCGCCTTTCCCTTTCCCCTGATCCCCGAAGATAATATCCAGTATCCTCTCGAGGTCCTCCTGGGAATAATAGAAAATCTCAATGGCGCCGGTATCATCTCCCTTGGGCTTAACCCGGACTTTGGTGCTCAGGAGGGTCAGGAGTTCGACTTCCACTTCGTTAATAAACGCGGGCTTGGGTGGTTCCCGTTTGGACTTGGCAGCGGGCTTGGCAGATTTCTCTTCCTTCGGTTCGATCAGGGAATGAACCGCCGCTTCGGTCTGTCGAACACTCATTCCATTTTTAACAATCTTCTTCCAAAGGCTCTGGATCAAGGCCGGTTGGGGCAGGCCCAGCAGGGCACGGGCATGGCCCATGGTTATCTCGCTGTTACGCAGGCTGGTCTTGATCTCACTCGGTAGACGCAGAATCCGAAGGTAGTTGGCCACAGCCGGACGGCTGATCCCCACCTGTTGTGCGATCTCCTCCTGCTTGAGATCATATTTCCCGTGCAAAAGGGCGAAAGCCTCGGCCTGCTCCACCGGGTTCAAGTCTTCCCGCTGGATATTCTCAATGAGCGCATACTCCATCATGTTCACGTCCGAATCCACACTCAGGATGTATGCCGGCACCTTCTCCAACCCCAGGGCTTTGGATGCCCGGAGACGCCGTTCTCCGGCAACCAGCTGGTAACGGCCGTTTTCCGATTCCCGTACCGTGATGGGTTGTAAAATCCCATTGGCATCAATAGAACTGATGAGATCGGCCATCTCCTCATCGCCGAACAACTGGCGGGGCTGAAAGGGGTTGGGATCGATGAGATCCACATTCAGATGGGGCTGCATGCCCCCGGATGGCCCGTCCACCTGGTCGCTGGGGATGAGCGCATGCAGGCCCTTCCCGAGGCGCTGTTTAGCCATTATTCTTGATCACCTCGCTGACCAGCGACATGTAGTTCCGGGAGCCAATGGAAGACGCGTCGTAGAGAATGATGGGCTTGCCGTAACTGGGTGACTCACTCAGGCGCACGTTGCGCTGAATGGTCGTCTCATAGACCTTCTCACCAAAGTAGGCGCGTACTTCCTCCGCCACTTGCCGGGACAGGTTTAGCCGGTTGTCGAACATGGTGATCAGAACCCCTTCGATCTCCAAATCCTTGTTCAACTGCCGCTGGATGAGGCGGATGGTATTGAGCAGCTGAGACAGCCCCTCCATTGCGTAGTATTCGCACTGGATGGGGATCAGGACCGAGTCCGCCGCGGTCAGGCTGTTGATGGTAAGCAGGCCCAGGGAGGGGGGGCAGTCGACCACCACAAAGTCGTAGGGGCGGCTCAGCTTCGACAGGGCCTTTTTGAGCACGTACTCCCGGGACATCACCCCCACCAGTTCCACCTCGGCGCCCACCAGTTGATGGCTGGATGGCACCATGTCCAGATGTTCCATCCGGGTGCTGACAATGGCATCATCAATACAGACGCCATCGGTTATGATATCGTAAATCGAATGTTTGAAGGTTCCCCGCTCAACGCCCATACCGCTGGTGGCATTGGCCTGAGGATCCAGGTCCATTAGCAGGGTCGATATCTCACTGGCGGCCAGACCGGCGGCCAGATTCACCGCCGTCGTGGTCTTCCCGACACCACCTTTCTGGTTGGCGATGGCGATTGTTTTGGGTTGACTCGACATATGTTGGTTGATAGGAAAAATAGCCCTCTTTAGCTAAGTAAGTTTACGGATGCCGATAGATGATGCGCAAGGTCAGCGGTCGATCCGCGACGCCATACTTCGACGGGTAGCGGGGAGTATTACCTTGCGTCAGATGGGGGTAAAATCTAACTTCGCTGTCAATGATTGAGATAGACAATGCACCGGGAAGTTAACAGCGCCGTTCGGCTTGGCCGGGAGAATAGGCACATTTGCCCGTTCGACATGGGGCTCCTGGGCGCAGGCAGGCACCGTCATCTGTCCGCCGCTATCGGCATGCCGATGACCGCCTTATTCACGGCCGGGGCCGGCGCTCAAGACTCCGGGCCGCCATGATCCGCACGCGAGCCATCCTGATCACCGGAGTTAACGGAGAAATTGGCCATGGGCTGGTCATGGCCGTGAAGGACCAGCGCAACGAGGATATCATCGGTCTGGATGTGGAAGAAGTCGACCGGAGCCTGAAAGCCTCCCTCCTCGAGAACATCACCGGCAATATCCTGGACCAAAACATCCTGGACCATATCAACAGCCGTTTCGAGCTGACGGCCATCTATCATCTGGCGGCCCTCCTGAGCACCCGGGCGGAGTTTTCCCCGCGCACCGCCCATCAAGTCAACGTCGATGGCACCTTCAACCTCCTCGCCCTGGCCGTCGATCAATCCCGGAGTCAGGGCCGGCCCGTCAAGTTCTTCTTCCCCAGTTCCATCGCCGTCTACGGCCTGGCCAACCTCAAGGAAAAAAATAAAGCCGGACAGCTTTCGGAAAAACAATACCTGTTTCCCCAGACCATGTACGGTTGTAACAAGCTCTACTGCGAACTGCTGGGTACCTATTACGCTGAGCACTATGAGCGCCTTGCCGCTGATGCCGGGGCCTTACGGGTCGACTTCCGGTCCCTCCGTTTTCCCGGCCTTATCAGCGCGGTAACCCTCCCGGTGGGCGGCTCATCGGACTACGCCCCCGAAATGCTCCACGCCGCCGCTCAAGGCCAGCCCTACGAGTGCTTTGTCAGGAAGGATACGGCCATGCCCTTCATGACTATGCCCGATGCCATCCGGGCCACCCTCATGCTCATGGAAGCGCCTCGTGAAGCCCTGACCCGCCGGGTCTACAACATTGGAGCCTTCGCTCCCACCGCGGGCCAGCTGCGCCAGCGGGTGCTGAAGGACTTTCCCAAGGCCAGGATCACCTTCGCTATGGATGAGAAGCGCCAGGCCATGGTGGACAGCTGGCCCACCGATGTAGACGATACCGCCGCCCGCACCGATTGGGGCTGGCAGCCCCAACACAGCTTTGAGGAGGCCTTCGCCTACTACCTGATACCGCACCTGCGAAACCGGTATGGGATTTGAGAGTGGGAGGGTGGAACAAGAAATGGCAGAGATACCGCCAAGCATGCCAAGGGGGGAAGAGCGTGGAACCCTTCGACAGGCTCAGAGCATGCTCGGAGAGTGTGGCGAGGCTAGCCTCTGGAAACCATCAACATGACTGACCAGCCACACATAGAAGATGAACGGCACGAGTTCAAAAAGCAATGGGTAGACCGCGCACTTGAAGATATTACGGCCTTTTCAAATCATCTGGGTGGAAAACTCTACATCGGCCTCCAAGATGATGGCACAGTCGTTGGATTTGGCGGAAATGATCATGAACAGCAACGCATAGCGAGTAAAATTTCTGACGTACTTCATCTAACTCCCCAATTCGGTTTTGCTACAATCGAAAAGCAACCTATTTTGGTCATTACGATTGAACCAGGATCACGATTAATCTCCTACAAAGGTCGTTATTTTACTCGCGTTGGAAGCACAAACCGTGATATGACATCCGAAGAAATAGGTCGTCGGCATATGGAAGTGGTGGGTCAAACCTGGGATTCATTAACTGGCCCTTGGGGAATAGATGCCGTCGATCCAACCATACTACGTATGTTTGTGAGGGAGGCAAGAGACCGACTGCCGGGCCTCAGTTCCGACGACTCCCCCGAAACAATTTTGCAAAACCTCCAACTCATCCGTGAAGGCAAACTCACCAACGCAGCCGTCTTGCTCTTCACAAGCAAACCTCAGATACTTTTCCCCCAGGCACAAGTGCGCATAGGCCGTTTTAAAAGCTCGGAGATTATCGACAGTCACGATTTCGAGGGATCGCTCTGGGACCAGGTGGATAAGTGCATGCAGAGGTTCCGCGATATGCTTCAGGTTCGCTTCGAGGTCGACATTAAAGAACCGAACCTGAAAGGGGCGCGACGTGAAGAAATCTGGGAGTATCCCCTTGGGGCCCTTCGAGAGGCTCTCCTTAATGCGCTGATTCATCGGGACTATTCCGTACCCGCGGCTATTCAAATACGGGTTGATGATAATCAACTTACCGCCTGGAATGCTGGCAATCTGCTTCAGGGTATAGAACTGGAGCAGCTTAGGGAGCCAGGTCACCCCTCGATCTTAAGAAATCCACTCATCGCAAAAGTTTTCTTCTATGCCAAGCTCATTGAGCGTTGGGGCACCGGGACCACGAGGATAATTGACCAATGCAGACATCAAAGGCTGCCCGAACCTTCATTTGAAGAAGATAATCATGGCTTCCGTCTCACCTTCATAAGCGACCCTTATAAGCCAGAGCGTCTCGAAGAAATGGGATTAGGGCCAAGACAACTGCAAATCATTGAGTTTGTCCATGAAAAGAAAAAAATCAGCCTGCCGGACCTTATGGGGATTTTTCCCGATCTTACGGAAAGAACCATCCGGCGGGATCTCAAGTCGTTAGTAGAGAAAAACCTGTTAAGAGCTGAGGGAACGAAGAAAGGTAGAAGCTATACGCCGATATAGATCACCAGATAAATATTGGATATAACGGACATTTAACGGACAACCTGAAACAACCTGAAACAACCAGGAATAACTAGGAATAACCGACATTAAACCGACAGCAGAAGGGAACAGAAGGGAACCGGCATTTAACGGACAGGT
>JADFNF010000059.1 GCA_022563485.1 Fidelibacterota bacterium
AATTACTCGCTTACGGCCTCCAGGATAAAGGGCTGGATACGGTGGAGGCCAACCAAAGCCTGGGGTTCAAACCTGATCTTCGGGAATATGGCATCGGCGCTCAGATCCTCCGGGACCTGGGGGTGCGTAAATTGCGACTGCTCACCAACAATCCCAGAAAACTGGTGGGCCTGGATGGGTACGGACTGGAAATTACGGATCGGGAGCCGATCGAGATTCCCGCCAATGTGAACAACCGGGCGTACCTGGAAACCAAGCGCGATAAGCTGGGGCATCTTATTTTACAATAGGAGCATAGGAATGGCGCCCGTCATTACTGGGGAACTGACATTGAAGGATCAATCTGTGGCCGTCGTGGTGAGCCGGTTCAACAGCCTGGTGACCCGGCAATTGCTTACCGGCGCCGAGGACACCTTCATGCGACATGGCGGAAAGCAGGCCAACTTGACATCGGTATGGGTGCCGGGGGCCTTCGAACTCCCAGCCACGGTCAAACGGCTGGCAGACAGTGGAAAATATGCCGGCGTCCTGGCCTTGGGGGCCCTGATCAAGGGGAGCACCCTCCATTTTGAAGTTCTGGCACACCAGGTTACCCGGGCGCTGGTCGACCTGTCTCTTCAGGTCCCCGTACCCGTCGCCTTCGGCCTGCTGACCACCCTGTCCCTGGAACAGGCCCTGGAACGGGCCGGGACCAAGGGGGGGAACAAAGGCGCCGAAACCATGCAGAGCCTGATCGAAATGGTGAACCTCACCTCAAAACTTCCTTGATTCATCGGTACCTGGCGCTCGCCACCCTGCTCTGGCTACCCTCTACACTGGGGCAAGCTCAAAGCCGGATAGGTGAGTGGCGGCACTTTGCCCCCATAATTGATCCCCGGGCCCTCAGCTACCATGAGGGCCAAATCTATGCGGCCACGGCGGGTGGCGCACTCATTTTCGACCTTAAGGAAGAGTCCTTCACCACCCTGAGCATTGAGCAGGGCCTGGTTTATCCCGATATTCGCACCTTGACCATCTCTGATGGGTGGCTGTGGCTCGGCGGCGCGGAACCCCGGGGCGTGATCCAACTGGTGAACTTGTCCACCGGTGCGGTCGATGTGGTGGACCTGGACATCGACGTGGTCACGCGGATCGTTGTGACGACGAACCGGGGGTTTGTTGCCTTTCGCCAGGGACAGGAGGCCGGGATCATCGAGCTACGCTGGGATGGCCGGCGGTTCGATTTTGCCGACAGCTACCAGAATTTTCCCATCAGCGTCGGCGACATTCTCGACCTCGATCTGTATGGCGACTCCCTCTTTGTCACTACCCGGGCCGGTGTGCTGGGAAATAATTTTGTCCTGGCCAACTTGAAAGATCCCTTCACCTGGACGATTGTGTCTCCACCTGAGCAGAGCGATATCATCCAGTATCATGTCGATTCAACGGGACATTACCTGCTCGTCCCTGATACCCTGTTCCATCGAGTGGATGGGACCTGGGAACCGCGCTGGACCTTTGTGAGTGCTCCCATGCGCCACTTGACGCGTAGTTCAGAAGGAAATTTCATCATCTCCATGTCTAATCTTATATTGATCTTGCAGCCAGGAGGTGCCGTGAAGGCTTCCCAGAGAGCGCAGGAAGTCGTGATGGCCTTTGTGGATGTCCCTGGATTGGCTGGCGGCGTGGCCGCCCTTCGGAAAGGGGGTCTGGCAGTGTACGAGCCAATCTCTAGAACCTGGATGCAGCACATCCCCAACAGTATGGCGGGACCGAGCTACACGGCCCTTCTCAAGCTGGACCTGGGAGAGTTGGTGGCGGCCGGTCTGGGAGGGATCACCCGCTTCAAAGGCGGTGCCTGGTATAACATTATTCCCAGCTTTCACCTCAGATTGGATCCTGAGGTTGATCGTGTTCACGGCGACGCCCTGGTGTCCGGCGGGGACCGCTTTCTGGCGGACACCCTTTTTTTCAGAGGCAAACAATCGTGGAACATGGTCCAGTTGCCAGGCGGGGATATCCTGGTGGGGTTCAAAGGTAATCCCCCCGCAGGTGGCGGGGTCCTTCGGCTAAATTTTAACGACGTGAGTCAGTACGAAAAGTACGATACCACCGGGGGACAGTTGGACGGTCTGGCATCCGACGGTTTCATCACTATTCGTCATATGGCCAGGGACTCTGAGGGTAATGTATGGATCGCCAATACGGAAGGTGCGAATATGAACAGCCTAGCCGTGCTTACCGCGCAGGACCAGTGGGTCCACTTTTCTGCCGGGGAAAGCGGCCAGGCGCTCAGCAAACTGCCCACGGAGATTGTCTTTGATGACGCCAACCGTGTCTGGGTGGGCAATCAGCAACTTAGTGTGAATCCGGCGAGTCTGGGCGGTATCGCCGTGCTGGATTATGGCCCTTCACTGGAGGATAAATCGGACGATCAATGGAGACTGCTATCGGCCAAGTTAGAGGCGGACGATTCCAACACCATCTGGTCGTTGGCATTCGATCACAATGGCATATTGTGGACCCTGTCACCCCAGGGGGTGATGGGCTTCGAAGTCGAAGCCGATCTTACGCTCCGGCCGTTCATTAATTTTGGTCCGCTGCTCAGTGATATTCCCTTTGTAGAGGGAGCGAAAATCAGGGTGGATGCCCAGAACAATAAATGGATCAGTACGCCGACCGAGGGGTTCTGGGTGCTCCTGGACAACACCACCTTCTGGCCGAGTGTGGAAGGGTTTAACAGCCGGAACAGCCCCCTTCCTTCCGATGAAATCTTAGATATTTACCTCGATGATGAAGAGGGGGTGGCTTACATTGCCACCTCAAAGGGCATCTCCAGCCTGAAAATGCCCTTCCGGCAAGAGCTGGCCGACTACACCGGCATGGTGATTTTCCCCAGTCCCTTCCGCATCCCATCGGACACGCCTCTGGTCGTGGACCAAGTGCGCCAAGGGTCGTCGGTGAAGGTCTTCACTATCGGGGGACGACTGGTGAAAGAGCTCACGGCCCAGGCCGGGGATGTCGAGGGGTATCAGGCGTTCTGGGATGGCAAAAATGGTTCCGGGGAGTGGGTCGGCTCAGGGGTATATCTCATCACGGCTTATCTGAGCAGTGGCCGGACGGGTGTGGGGAAGGTGGCCGTGATCAGGCGATAATCAGCGGTTTGATCCCGAATTCCGACTCCAGCTCCTCGACCACTGACCGGATCATCTCCCGCCGTTCGAGATGGCTCATGAAGGCGGCTTTGAAGCCATTGATGATGATCTCCCGGAAGTCGTTAAGGGTCAATCCGAAGGTCTGTCTGGCGATGAGGTACTCCCGGGAGAGGGTCGTGCCCGAGACCAGTCGATTGTCCGTATTGAGTGTGACCCGGATGCCCTGATCAAAGTAATACTTGAACGGATGCTCCTTCAGGCTGCGTACGCTTTTGGTGTGCACATTGCTGGTGAGGCAGATTTCCAGAGTCAGACGGTGGTCATTGACGTAGCCCATAAGCTCTTGGTCTTCCCGCAGCCGAGTCCCGTGCCCTATGCGGTGGGCGCCGCAGTAGTGGATGGCTTGGTGAATGCTCTCAGGCCCGAAGGCTTCACCGGCGTGCAGGGTGGTATTGATATTGTTCTTCAATATCAGGAAAAAGGCTTCCTGATGGTGCTTGGCGGGAAAATTTTCTTCGGCTCCGGCCAGATCGAATCCTGCCACCCCTTTGTGTTTGAACTGCACTGCCAGGTCAGCCAAGCGCAGGGATACTTCCGGTGAGATACTCCGAATACCGCAAATTATGATCCCCGTGCGAATGCCAAAATCGCTTTCCGCACGATCCAGACCCCGCTTCACGGCCCGGATGGTTTCCCCTTCCGTCATACCGTGCTCCGTATGCAAGGTCGGGGAGTAGCGTACCTCAAGGTAGCGAATCCCTTCCTCCCAGGCATCTTCCGCCAATTCATAGGCTACCCGCTCCAGAGCCTCAGGAATCTGTAATACCTTCAGAGGCAGCTGAAAGCGGGCGATATAATCTTCCAGGGTACCGGCCCGGTCCCCCATGGTCAGGTATTGCTGAAGGCCCTGGGGGTCGCGGGTGGGCAGGTCGATCTTCTGCCGGGTGGCCAGGTCGATAACGGTCGGGACCCGTAGCGATCCATCCAGGTGGCAGTGGAGCTCGGCCTTGGGCAGGCGGCGGAAGAATTGCAGATCGACCTTCATGCCCAGTCCGTTAGTTCCGGCAGGTCCGGGGTCCCCCCCGCACGACTCCCCATCTGCAGATGGCGTCCATGTTGACTAAGGCGTATTTGTCTTGTCCCGTAGCGCGACCTTGTAGAGCAAGTAGACCACCCCTGCCAACAACACAACACCGGGCCAGGGCCCCAGGGGCGCGGTATCGAACAGGGTGAACTCAGTGGGGATGCTTTTCCAGGGAGTGAACTCCCTGATCATCAACGGAAAGGCCATCGCGATGCCAATGAGGGCTTCGCCGGTAATCAGGCCCGCGGCAAAGAGCAGCCCCGATTGGTTGGTCTTGTCCGTGTGGAGGGACCAGACACCCGAAGTGGCATAGGCGATCAATCCCCCCAAGAAAATGGGTGTGGACAGATGGAAGGGGAGGTAGATGCCTACGGCCACCGCCAGAACGGGGGTGCGGAAACCGGAGCCTTGTTTTTCGAGATATTTGTCCAGTACGATGATGGCCACGGCCACCATGGCGCCCACCATGATGAGTCCCCAGGGGAGGTTCTGCTCAAAGACACCCACGGCGATGTTGGCCATGAGGGTAGCCTGGGGCGCCTCCAGTGGCGTGACGTTGGGATTGACCTGGATGCCGATGCCGTAACGGCTATGGAGCAACCAGAGCACGGGCATCATGACGAAGGCCGCAGAGATAGTACCCACGCCCTGCATGACCTGCTGTTTCCAGGGGGTGGCGCCCAGGATATAGCCGGCCTTGAGGTCCTGCAGGTTGTCGCCGCCGATGGCCGCGGCGCAACAGACCACAGCGCCGATGAAGATGGCCGCCGACGGACCCACATTCGCCCCTCCGTAAACCTTGAGGATGTAGAGCAGGATGGACGCTGAAAGGATGGTGGCAATGGTGACGCCGGATATGGGGTTGTTCGAGGAGCCCACCAGTCCGGCCATATAGGCCGCCACGGCCGAGAAGATAAATCCGGCGATGAGCATGAACACGGCCATCAACGCGGAGATGACGACGCTATGGACCACCGTCATATAGATGGCGAAAATGGGCACCACCGAGAACACCAGGGCCACGAGGACCCAGGGCAGGGGAGTATCCATTTCCGTTCGTTCCACCGAAGCAGCCCCTTTTTCCTTCACGTTCCGGTAAACGTCCATGCCCGATTTGATGCCCCGCACCAGCGAAGCCCGCAGGTTGATCAGCGCCCAGAGACCGCCCACGATCATCGCCCCGACCCCCACGAACTTGACATAGTGGTTATGGATGTAGCTCACCGCGGCATTGGCGCTGTCAGCCAGCACGTCAGGGGGGACATCGTGATTGAGGGCAATAATGGGCAGGGCGATCCACCGGCCGATGACCCCGCCGGCGAACACCAGGGCGGCGATATTGAGGCCCACGATATATCCGACGGAGATGAGGGCTGGCGACAGGTTGAATTGGAACGACGCGAAACTGCGTCCTACCGCCTGGGCGCCTGAGAAGATGCCCCCCCACAGGCGTAACCCCTCGGCCGCGAACTTGAAGGCGCCGCCGATGAGCGCCGCCTGAATCAGGAATTTGAGTCCTGCGCCCCCGGCTTCACCCGATCTGAGTACTTCGGCCGTGGCGACCCCTTCGGGGTACTGGAGCCCTTCTTCGATGATGAGCGCCCGGCGCAGGGGAATCGTGAATAGTACGCCAATGAGGCCCCCCGTGGCGGCGATACCGGTGATGATCCAGTAGTGGTCCTGGAAACTGAAAGTCTGCCAATAGCCCATGATCAGCAGGGCCGGGATGGTGAAAATAACCCCGGCGGCGAGCGATTCACCGGCTGAAGCCGCCGTTTGTACAATATTATTTTCAAGGATATTGGAGGTTCTGAACATCCGCAAGATGCCCATTGAAATGACGGCCGCCGGTATGGAGGCAGAGACAGTTAAACCGGCAAAGAGACCGAGATAGGCGTTGGCGGCGGCAAGTATCATTGATAGTAACACCCCCAGCACCACAGCTTTGACAGTAATTTCGGGAAGCTGCTTCATGTAGTGCCCTCGTAGATAAGTTGGCCGTAAAAATAACCCCTGAAGGCGCTCGATTCCAACGCTTTGCCAGGGTCATCAATTTGCGGCCGTGTCTCCGGTTGGCCACCATGAATCAAGTGGAGCGTCACGGATGGCAGTGTCATTCCGTCCAAAACTGACCGCCCAACGACGATCTTGATAAATGTGGGGCGCTCTCCGGAACCTTTAGACATGGGGGCAGTAGTGGTGGCATATCCTTCGCAAGGAATCGATACGGCCTCCAAGGTTGGAGCCGGATATTTCGCCGTCGCGGCATGAAATCCCTGGGTAGCTTGGGTAAGGGAATATGGTTCTTTGCTGTCGAGGATTACCTGGGGCCAGAAGGATGGCCGCCCAGGCGATCAGGACGATTGTGAGACCCGTCTATTAATCAAGTATGCCTGAAGGCAAGTGGGAGGGAAACATATCATGATGCGAGCAAAGTGGAGTTTCAAGAATTTTAAAATCGGTACCCGGCTGGGCCTGGGATTCGGTGTCGTTCTTCTGCTGACTTTCCTGGTGGGGACCTTGGCCATTTCCCGAATGCGCACGTTATCGGGTCTGACTGATAAGCTTTATCGCCATCCACTGGCGGTCAGTACAGCAGTGCGGGATGTTAGGGCCAATGTCCTGGCCATGCAGCGCGGGATGAAAGATGTTGAGCTGGCCGAGAATACCCAGGAGATTGACGCCGCCGTGACGGCCATTGCTCATTACGAGGAAGAACTCTACCGGAGTTTCGATCTGGTCAAGGAACGATTTCTGGGTGATCTGGCGATGATTGACGCTAGCATGCGACTGGTTGACGATTGGAGGCCTATTCGCCAGGAAGTGGTCCAGTTGGTGCGCTCGGGCAGCAAGCGGGAAGCGGCCGATATCACTCGAGGCCGAGGTGCAGCCCATCTCCAGCGGATCGATGAATCGATTGCCTTAGTCATCGATTTTGCGAGTGATAAGGGCGAGGAGTTCCTGCAGAATGCCAACGAGACGGGCAGGCAGGCCATCCTGTTCATGATAATATTGCTGGCCGTGTCCACCGTTGCCGGCGTACTGATTTCTCTGCTTAGCACCCGGATGATCATCCGGCCGATCAATGCCACCATCAAGGTGTTGTCCGCTATGGATCAGGGTGAAGGTGATCTGACCCAGCGCCTCAACATCCAAACTCGTGATGAGCTCGGGGTGATGGGTGGCCTGTTCGACTCGTTCCTCGGTCAACTCCAGACCCTGATGAAAACCGTTGTGGCAAGCGCGGATAAGGTCTGCGATGCGGCGCGGCAGATCGCCAGTACGTCCGAAGATTTCGCCGCCGGGGCTGAGCAGCAACAGAGCCAGCTTTCCGAAGTGGCCACGACCATTGACCAAGTCAGCAACATGATCCTGGAAACGAGTCATAATGCAGATCAGACCCGCAAGAGTGCGGAGCAAACGGCCACCCTGGCAGAAGAGGGCCGTCAGGCGATCACCAAGACCGTCGACGGTTTTGAATCCATGGCCTCCACGGTGGAGGAAACGGCCGAACGTATTCAGCATTTAAGCCAGCGTTCGGATGAGATCGGAAAGGTCATAAAGGTTATCGATGACATTGCCGATCAGACCAACCTGCTGGCCCTCAATGCCAACATCGAAGCGGCCCGGGCCGGTGATGCCGGGCGGGGATTCGCCGTGGTGGCTGATGAGGTACGCAAACTGGCTGAACGGACCGTGGGAGCCACTGCTGAAATCGGCAGCATGATTGAGCAGATACAGTCGGAGATCAGCGATGCAGTGAAGTATATGGGGTCCGTGCAGGACCTCTCGAAGGAGGGATTGCGATTGGTGACTGATTCAGATAATGCCCTGACGGATATATCCAAAGCCATAGAGGACTCGACGCTCGCTGTGGATCAAATCGCCACCTCTGCCAGTGAGCAGAGTACCGGTGTGGAGCAGGTCTCCAAAAATATTGGAGAAGTGGCCACGGTAGCCCAGCATACGGCGACGAGTGCCCAGCAACTGGAGATGTCATCCAGGGAACTGAGGGAGGAGGTAGATGGCCTGACCACGCTCATAGGCCAGTTCAAACTTTAACGCCTTTTCCTGAAACCAAAGGGGGGTGAAGTCCACCACGGATCAACCCCCCTAAACCTGCGGATTGGCTTGTAGCAGTCGTGCCGAAGGTGTAATTTTTAGCGTCATACAGGGGGTGCTACCCTCCCGAACGGACGGGATGCGGCAGCTGAGATCAAACCCTTTGAACCTGATCTGGTTAATGCCAGCGGAGGGAGTTATGCTGAACCAGCTACATAGAATGGGGGCCCTGGTCCTCATTTTTTCCTTATTCGCCTTACAATCCACAGTCCACAGCTCCGTGCGTGTATCGGCGCACGTGACCGATAGCCGAACCGGTGCAGGCATCGTCATGGTGAACGTCCTGGTTCTGGGTACTTCCCAGGGAACGGTGACCGACACCGAAGGACGCTTCAACCTGGTCCTGGAGCCGGGGCAATCGCTGCAACTGCGACATATTGCCTACCAGGAAATGACCCATGTTGTCCGAGTGGATGACCTTGGAGAGGGCGCCTTCCTGGAGCTATCATTGGAGCCCAGGTATCTGCTGGGTGAACAGGTGTTCGTTTCGGCCACCCGGGGTCGGGAAGACCTTACCCCGGCGGCCTTTTCCACCCTTACCCAACAGGACCTGTCAACGGTCACCGTGGAGGATGTGCCCATGGCCCTGAGCGGTCTGCCGGGCGTATACGCCTTCTCCGATGCCGGCAACGGCGTGGGGTATACCTACTTGAAGATCCGGGGCTTTGACCAGGACCGCATCGCTGTCATGATCAACGGCATCCCGATGAACGATCCGGAGAGCCACCAGGTCTACTGGGTGGACCACGGCGATATCCTGGCCGGCACCGGTTCGGTGCAGGTCCAGCGGGGGGTGGGCAACTCGCTGTACGGCACCGCGGCGTTCGGCGGCTCGGTGAACCTGGTCACAAGTCCCCGGGCCATGCCGGAGGGACTGACCCTTACCACCGGTTACGGCGACTTCACCGATACCGGTTTCTCCGCCCCCAGCCGGAAACTGGCCCTGAAATGGTCGGGTCAGCCCCTGGCCGGGCGGCCTTTCACCCTGTATGGGCGTTACAGCCGCATCCGCAGCGATGGCTACCGCCTGGGCAGCGGCACGGACCAGGACGCCTTCCATATCATCGGCGAATACCTCCAGCCGGAAGCGTCCACCCGGCTGGAGCTGATCTCCGGCTCGGAGGTGACCCACTTCTCCTGGGACGGAGTTATTCCACTGTATGGTTACGATCTTGATGACCGGACGGCACGGCGTTACAATTTCTACGCCGATCCGAATTTCAATGGCGGCCGCACCAACGCCAACAAGGATGTGTTCACCCAGAACATCGCCGCCCTGCAGCACGCCCGGCAGCTGGGGGGCGGAGTCTTTTCCCTGTCCCTCTACAGTGTCACGGGTAGGGGCTTCTTCGAGCAGTTCAAGGGGGAAGACTACGATCCGGACGAACCGGATTCCACTGATCTCGCCGATGACAAAACGGAATTCCATAAGTTCCTTTCCCTCTACGATCTGTATACCCTGATTGATACCAATACGACCTATGAGGCGGGCCTGATCCGTCGCAGGTGGTTGGTCAACGGCTACTGGGGCGTGATTCCCCAGTATACCCTCCGGGGGGCTTGGGGCCTGATGGTCGTGGGTGGTGATGCCCGTTTTTACAACGCAGACCATTATGGCCGAGTACTATCTGTTGATGGGATTGATATTGGGGGGCAGGTGGAATACTACCGTTATGTAACGGCCAAGACCAGCCTTTCCCTGTATACCCATAGTCTCCTGAAGGTTACATCAGCATTGACCGTCATGGGCGATCTGAAGCTCACGACTCATCGTTATGCCTTCGATCAGGACACCATAGGCGCTTACACCGCGCCCTACGATTATACCCTGGCCTACCTGTTTGTCGATCCTCGGGTGGGGCTGCGGTACCGCCTGAGCGAACGCATGAGCGCCTTCGTCAATCTCTCCCGGGCCCAGCGGGAACCGGCCGACTCGGACATCTATGATGCTGATGACCCCTGGGCGGTACCGGCCCTGGCGGAGGCGCCCACGGTCCGTAAAGACCTGGATACTCCCCTGGTCCAGGCCGAAGAGCTGTGGGACCTGGAACTGGGTTGGCGCTATCGTTCTCCCCGGACAAATATCACCACCAACCTGTACAGCATGTGGTTCCGGAACGAGCTCATCCCCCTCGATTATCGCACCATTACCGATGACGGCGTCCCGACCCACGGCAACGCCGAGCTCACCGTGCACCGAGGGCTGGAAGTTGAGTTTTCCCAACAGCTCACCGATCAGCTGGCCCTTGACGGTTCCCTGACCCTGGCCGATAACCGGTTGGTGGATTACACCACCTATGAATGGCAGGAAGGGGGCGGGGCCGGCGCACAGGTCAATCATGAGGGCAACCAGATTCCAGGCCATCCCGCGAGCTTGGGCTGGCTCCGGCTCTCATGGACCAGCGGGCCCCTGGACTTGTGGACCGAGACCCGCTATGTCGGCAAAATTTTCATCGATCGGCAAAATACGGAAGCGGCGGCTATTGCTCCTTCCACCATCCTGAATCTGGGACTGGCCTTTAGGGCACCCATCCCGGCCGGCTGGGCGGTGTCGGCGGGGTTTCGGCTATGTGCTTGAGCACTTCCGCCAC
>JADFNF010000060.1 GCA_022563485.1 Fidelibacterota bacterium
AAGGCCGTGGCCATGTTTGTGGGTATCAGTGACGCCATCAGCAAGGTGGGCGGCACCGACATCGCCTATGAAATGCTCTATGTGCATTTTGGGAAAAAACTGGAGGATCGCTGGCAGCAGGCCTTGGTTCGCAGCCCCATCTACCATGCCCATAAAAGCAAAACCGCCGTCCTTATCATTGGCGGAGAGGACGACACCAGGGTACATCCATCGCAAAGCCTGGAGTACTATCGCCGCCTGAAAATGAATGATCATCCCGCAGTGCGCCTGGTCCAGTACCCCGGCGAGCGCCACGGGAACAGGAAGCGCCCCGGTCGCACGGATGTCCTGTATCGCCATCTTCAGTGGTTCGACTGGTACGTCATGGACGCCAAACCATTTGACGGTCCCATGCCTCCCCTCGATATCAGCAATACCTATGGCCTGGATTTGAAATAGCCGCCCGCCAGCACAGGAGAATTAGCACCTTGGCCTGAGGCGCCTCACGATCTAGCAGCTCAGATATGGGCCAGTTGGGACTGTTGCCCCGAAGATGAGCCGCGTCCCAAATGGGCAGGCGCCCGAAACGGTAGATACCGGCCGGTATGACACCATCTGACCAATTCCCGTGCGCCACGCCGTTGCATTGCCCGGGCTTCAAATTTTTGCCAGTTACTCCGGAGGTACTTCATCTCTACCTTCGTCCTTTGCCATGCTGTCTCCTACCCATTGCCTGGCCGTCAGCTTGGCAGGCCAGCTATATCTCACACCTTCTGCTTGTCGGAGTAGATCCAGTCGGCCCGCTTGCTCATCAGCGCTCTCAGGTCCATGCGAATCTCATCGCTCGTCGGGCGGCCTATAAACCACCAGCCGTTGTAGATCTTGTAGATGGTTCGATCGCGGTCCAGGATGAACGTGTAGGGGATGTAGACCTCTCCGTGCGCCTTATCGGTCGTATCGGTCATTTCCAACTCGTGCAGTAGTCGGCGCTCCGGATCCATTAGAAACGGCCAGTCCGCGGCCAGCGCCGTGCGCACCTCGGCCGTGTCCATCCTGCCGTCGACGGAAACAGTGATCATCTTACAATAGTTGACCCGAAACTCGGGCTGCAGCTCCTTGACATAGGTCGTCAACTGACGACGATCCTTCGGTCAATAGTACCCCCGGCTGAAGATCAGGACCGTGGGGAAACCTCGAATAAGCTTCGACAGCTGTCGAGTCTCGCCATCTTGGTCGGGGAGTTTAAAATCGGGGAACTTCTGTCCCACCTTGAGATCCGGATGCATTGGATAGTCCATGTCTTCTTACCTCATTGTACTGACGCTATGTGTTGATTCGTGTCACTCGATCATCGCTGTAGTCCACCATACCCTGCCGGACTAACCAGCAGTTAATTTAAGTGAGCTCTCAACAGTTCATAAGGAGTTTTCCCATCGAACCGCAGTGGGGCCTATCAAGGTGATCGAAGCTCGAGATAAACGTGCCTTATCAATTGGTCCTCACCGTGCTAATGTAACCGGGCCTGGCACTCATGATTGCCCGCTCTTATGGTATTGATCCCAAAAGGGAATATCTCGATCACATAATCACCCAGCGGGATGGCCCACTGTCGATTATACTGCCGGTATATTTGCACTGCCTTGCTGGGGGTTGCATAATCCATCGCGGGTACTGAAGGCGGCTGAGGTATAATTCCACGATCTGCTCTCGTGGGTCGTGCCCCCTGGGGTCTGTCGTCACCCCTGGCTGCCGGAGAAATTCATTGCACTTGTTTTCAGGTGAACTAGCATGCGCTGAATTATGCCCACCGATTATAGTTACTTAGCTCGCAGATGGCGAGGGATGGACGATAATCTGTTGCGGGGGCAGTGTGCCTGCACGATTGGCCAGGCAGGAGGGTCAAAAACTGATAGTAAATATCGATTGAGCCTCCGGTTCGGACCGCACCGTTATAATGCTGTTATGCAGCCGGACGATCTCCTGGCAGATAGCCAACCCAATTCCTGAGCCGTTTTTCTTGGTAGTGAAAAGGGGCATGAAAATTTGGTCCAGCTGTTCGGGAGGGATGCCGGGCCCGTGATCGGCTACGGCAGTATGACCCTACCACGGCTGTGAGGTGGGCACCGAGCCTAATCTCGGGCGCCGTAGTACCATCAGCAGCCTCAATAGCGTTCTTGATCAAGTTGATCAGGATCTGTTCAATCAATGCACGGTCTGCCGTGATCTCCAGGCTATCGGGCTCAACAAATATCGTCATTGAAACGGAGGCCTCCCTTGATTCGGCCAACATTAGTTCGCTGATATGATTGTACAGGTCAGATATCCTGAAAATGGTAAAATTGGGCTTGGGTAGCCCGGTCAGCTGCGTCAGTCCTCGGACTTTAGCTTGAATGAATTCAGATACTCTTCAGATTTACCCATATTCCGGTTAAGACTCTCCACGCCCCTCCGCAGTTTTCGATAAGCTGTGTTCAGCTGTTCACCGGTATTGGCGAGGCTTTGCAACTGCCGGACAACCAGCTCTGATTGCTCATGCAGTCGCTTGGTCAGGAGGCCCATCGGGGACTCCAGCACTTGGGGGTCTTTCAATCGAGCTTGCGCCGGACGGGTATTCTGGGAGACTTCCGGCGGATTCCTCGTGCTCCCACTTTGGATTGCCATGACCTCCATCGTCTGCCGTAGTACGGTAAGGTACTGTGTACTTAGATCCGTGTTCAGCTGGGAGACCAGCGGCACCTCCACAGGGTATCCATTAACGTTGGGATGCCGAGATGCTTCGCCAGCACCCAGTTCGGGCCGCTCATTTTGAAATCCGTTTTTCACTTTCTTCATCGCATACTCCAGTTTATACTACAATTCGACTTTCTCATCATACCTGGATCGAAGTTGCCGTTGGTTCGGCTGTTCCGTTCTACTCCAACTTGAACTCGCCGATCAGTTCATTCAGGGTCTGAACCTCATTATTGAGTTGCTCTGCCGAAGCAGCCATCTCCTGGGCACTGCTGGCCGACTCCTTGGCCACAGTGGACACCCCCTCGATGTTCTTCGAGATCTCCTCGGCGCCCGTGCTTTGCTCATTTGAAGCAGTCGCAATCTGCTCCACCGCCGAGACGACCGCGGTGATGGAACTGGAAATTTCCTGGAGGGAGGTGTCCGACTCGGCCACCAGCTCCAGGCCTTCCTTGGACTGGTTTTGAATCATCTCCATGGATGTCACCGCTGCCTGAATGTCACCCTGGATGCTCTCGATCATCTTGCCGATCTCCGCCGTAGCGCTCACCGTGCGCTCGGCCAGCTTGCGCACCTCGTCGGCCACCACCGCGAAGCCCCGGCCGGCATCCCCGGCCCGTGCCGCCTCGATGTTGGCGTTCAGGGCCAGCAGGTTGGTCTGGTCGGCGATGTCGTCGATAACCTGGATGACACCGCCGATCTCGTCCGACCGTTTACTCAGTTCCTGGATCTGCTTGGCCGCTTGCTCCACCGTGTTGGCCACCGTCTCAAAGCCGGCGACGGTTCTGGAGACCACCTCCCGGCCCTTCTCGGCCGTGATGCCGGTGTTTTGGGCGTTCTCCCGGGTCTCACTGGCATTCTTGCTGGCCTCCAGGATCATGGCGCTCATCTGCTCCATGGTAGTAGCCACTTCAGAAAGCTGGGCCTGCTGCTCCTCGGCGCCGGCAGCCAACTGTTCTGAAGAGGAAGATATCTGCGCAGAGGCATCTTCCACCTGGTTGGAACTGGCTTTAATCTTTTTCATAAGATCCTGAATCTTGGCTATAAACGAATCGAACAGGCGGCCCATCTCTCCGATTTCGTCACTGGACTGAATGTTGACCCGTTTGGTCAAGTCACCATCCCCTTGATCAATATCCGCGAGTAAGGAGATCACCTCCTGAATCGGTCTGTTCACAAAGACGTTGACCAGGAAGTAAAGAATGGCCATCCCTACGGCGATGATCAGGGAGATCAGGGCGGCGCTGGTGATGGCCGCCGAGTTGATGGCCGCATCAATATGATCCAGGGGCATTATCAGCTCGAAGGAGCCGTGGACATCCCCGGGCCGCCAGCCTTCCATCTTGTATCCCAGCGGATCGATCATGGTGCCCGTCAGGCTCTCCTCAAGAATGCCGTGGCAGCCCATGCAGGTCTCATCGAGGACCACCTTGCGCAGAAAGTGCAGCTGGTTGGTCTCCTCATCGATTTCCCAGATAGTGGCCAAGCCTTCCTTTCTCATTTTTGTGAGTAGGCGGGCCTCAAGTTCCGTGGGATTGTTATCGGGATTGCGGGCATCGAAGGCCGGGGCCTTAAAGCTGTAGTTCGATCCTTCCGCCAGCTGGGCGCCTACTATGAGGGCCTGCACCACCGGTACAGCCAGGAAGAGTTTATCCGGATCTCTGAGCAGCTCGTCCATATTGTACATATCGCTGGTAAAAATGGCAGCCATGCCGTTGCGCACCTTTTCCAAGGACATTGTCAGCTCCCGCGCTTCCACCACCACTGCCTGCTCGGCCTCAGCACGTAACTTGTTGGTAGTAACCCAAAAGTTGATGATGAAACCGGAAATAAAAATGACTGTGAAAATCACCAGGAGTTTGGCCCGGATACTTAAATTTTTGAACATGTTGTTGAAGGCTCTCATGTTAGGACACCCCTTTCGTTTAGGTTATAAGGATGAGTTGGGAAATTAGACGAGTCCATCAGGGACCCGTTTGCAAGGCAGCCGTCAAGGCTGGTATGCTGCCGGCACCTCTGGAGCGAACGGGTATGCCGAGGAAATACTCCTTGACTCCGTAATACTTGTGGGCCGTGGCGTACATGGTGTTGAACGCCTCGTTTTCCGTAGTATCGGCCTGGTCACCGGCAACCAGGTCGTAGCCGAAGCCCAGCTGGACCTGGAAGGGCAACTTGTTAAGTGCCCGCCTGGTGGGAACCACATCAAGCGAGGCGTTTATTTGGATCCTATCCTGCTGGGCCCCCCGCTGCGGAGGAGAGTCTATTTCCTGCGAGACCGCGACACCCCCCATGAGGCTGTAGCTGCCCTGGTAGTAGACACCCGTAGTCCTGCGGTTGATTGGCATCCCCTGGTTCTCAGCCTCGTTCAGCACGTATACATCCACATTGGTATAATTCACCAGCCCACGATTGTCCAGCCGGTGCTGATCCACTGGGCGCGCAGCCCCTTGGGCTTGATAGTCACCAGATTTTCCGAGGCTGCATCAATCTTACTGAGTCCCCTAGTAATTCCATTGGTCCAATGTACTTGCGGGGGATCGCATATTCAATCGGGTGGGGTCTGATTATGGTGTCATACCCGATTTGAGCCTAAAGGAAACTTGTAGTGCTTGATCCTACAAAACTGGGCTGTCCCATTGCTCGAAGCGGGAGAAGAACGCCCGTCCACTGGAGAGCGATAGCAGGAATAGACCAGGAAGATGAATCGAGCTGGGCGGCCCCGCCAGCTTAAGTGTATAGGCGGGGAGCTGATTTTTCAGATGGTATCAGGCATTATTGTTGACCCACAGCCCGGCGTAGCGGATTAAGTCATTTAAACTTTTAAGCGCCAATTTCTCCTTGGTCCGCTTTTGATAAGTCTGAATGGTTTTCATACTCAGGCAGAGATAATCGGCAATCTGATGGGTGCTCACACCTTGACCCATCATTTCCAATACCTGCAATTCGCGGTCGCTGAGTTTCTCAATTTCTGGTATGCTAACATCATTTTCTCTCTTGGACATCCGGCTGAAAACCCTGGAAATCACCGCGTTACTAACATAGTATTGTCCTCTGAGCACTTTGCGAATGGCCCCTAGCAGTGTGAGTGTCGGTTCGTCTTTGGTGATATAGCCCTTAGCACCCAGCCGGATAAATCGTTCGGCATAAAGTGCTTCGTCATGCATGGAAAGCACCAGAATCGGCGGCGCATTTTCACGTGCATTCAATACCTTGATCAAATCAAGACCGCTGCTGTTCGACAATGAAACATCAAGGATAATCAGATCCGGTCTTTCCTTCTTAAGGGCAGTGTCGATCGATGGCATATCCCAGGCTTCGCCGGAAATAAATAAGTCCGTTTCGTTATTAATAACTTTCGCCAACCCCTCACGCACAACCGGATGATCATCTACGATCAGGATTGACCGTTTACTTTTCTTCGTATTTTCACGGGTTGTGGTCGTCATCTTGTATCTCTCCAGCATCCTACCTATTTATTGGGTGCTCCTGAAACTGATCCTCGCGCCAGGAGCACTGGACGACGGTACCTCCAGTCTCTAACGATTGGATGTCGAAGGAAACGCCGATCGCTCTCGCGCGAGACCTCATGCTGTGAATGCCGACACCTTCTTTCGGCGGGAGACCTTCACCCAGTCCTTTTCCGTTATCGCGTACATAGAGTGTTATCTGGTCTTCCTGAGTAGATATTTGAATTAAAACCGAGTCCGCGGAACCGTGGCGAATGGCGTTGATGGTCGCTTCCTGAACGATGCGGTATAAATGTGTAGCAACCGAGTGATTTTCTACGACTACAGGCTGGTCATATTCAAACCGGCACTCTATGCCATATTGGTCGCAGACTTCCGCAGCATATTGCTCAAGCGCCATCAGAAAGCCGTCGGGATTGACAACTACCGGATATAGTGTCCTGGCGAGGGTACTTGTCCGGCGGATGGCTTCATCCAGCTGAGCGCACATCTTAGATAGATCAGTTATCTCTTTTCCGCCTCTTTTAGCCAGTTCAGATCCCAGCCCAGCGCATAGGTACTTGATTCCAACTAGATACTGACCTAGGCCGTCATGCAGTTCCTGGCCGATTCGATTTCGCTCTTGCTCTTCGATCTCAGTAATTTTCCGTTCAAGACATCTTTGCTCGGTGACATTCTGAGCGGTCCCCTGGATACCGATTATATTGCCGGTTGCGTCCCATATCGGTTTCGCTTGGAAAACCAGATGAATTGCTGCGCCTGATTTTGAAATGTGGGTTGTTTCGAAACCGACCACGGAACCACCTTTTACGAGACGATTGAACTGCTCCATATCACGATTTACAAGCTCCGGCGCCACAAATTCTTTGAATGAGTGATTGATCATCTTATCCAACTCGTAACCGTGACTGTCCTCCCAGGCCGGGTTGAGATAGGTGTAGCGCCCTTCTGCGTCGCATCTAAAGATCAGATCCTGGGAAGTCTCCACCAGGTCGCGATACAGGGACTCACTCTCCTGCAGCGCCTGCTCCGCCTGCTTGCGCTCGATAGCGTACAACATCGTTCGCAGGAGTAGTGGGCCACTCAGGTCGTCTTTAACCAGATAGTCCTGGGCCCCTTCACGAACAGCCTCTATGGCCAGGTCTTCGTCGTCTTGTCCCGAAATGATTACAAATGGTATGCCATGGTTGAGGGCAAACGCCTCTTGAAAAGTGGCCAGACCCTGACTGTCCGGCAACATTAGATCCAGGAGAACGATGTCGATACCACCTGCGGATAAACGTGAAAGTCCTTTTTTAAGCGATATCACATTCTCCCATATAAACGGGCAGGCCAGCCGGCCGTTTTGCATCGCGCCCTCCACAAGTTCCATCACCAGCTGGCTGTCAGCCGGATTATCTTCGATCAGCAGGGCGACAGTGCGATCTCTCATGGGGTCTTCACTGGCAATCTGACAATGCTAAACCTAAACTTTTCCACGCCGCTTACCATCTCAGCAAATTGATCCCAATCCCAGGGCTTGGTGAGCAAACCATTCACATTCAGATCGTAACTCCTGTTTACATCCTCCTGCCCATCAGACGAAGTCAGCGCCACCACTGGAATCCGCTTCCAGCTATCAACCGCCTGCGGTGCGCGCAGGAGATCAAAACCATTTTTCCCAGGCAGGTTCAAATCGAGCAGGATCAGATCGGGCCGTGAAGCATCGGCATAGACGGCTTCCCTCCCCAAAAAGGCCCTGGCTGAGATACTAGCTCTCATCATATTCAGAGTATTGGGAGTCTGCTTTTGCGGCGGGGTCTCCTGGATCAACTGCACATCAGAAGCATTGTCCTCATTGAGCAGGATTTTTACGGGTATGGTCGTTGACGAGATTGGTGCCATTGTGAAACGATCAGAATCTGTACCTGCTCAGGCTTGGGCTGCTATGCGCGGGAGTTAATCTCACGGGGGAAATTCGATCGACCTCCTGGAGAATGTTGGTGAAGTTTAATATGCAGTTTAACTGTCGACTGCCATTAAAGTTACTTATCAATGGTAAAGCAGAAGGTGGAGCCGTTACCGGGCGTCGATTCGACCCATATTTTACCTCCATGGCGCTCCACGATCCTCTTGCAGATGGACAGACCGATGCCGGTGCCGGGATATTTCTCCCTGGGTACCAGCCGCTGAAAGATCTCGAAGATGCGTTCACCATGCTCCGGCTCGATCCCCATTCCGTTGTCCCGGATAGAAAAAAGCCAGTTCTCGTCCTTCTCCCGGGCTGAAATGTGCACGCGAGGCGGCTCCTCCCCTCGAAACTTTATTGCATTCACGATCAGGTTCTGGAACAACTGGCCCAGCTGGGCGCTATTGGCCCTCACCGTCGGCAGGGGATCAATGGTGATCTGGGCTTGCTGCTCTTTGATGTACACTTGCAGGCCAACTTGAATGTTCCGTAGGACATCTTCACAATTGGTAGGCGCCAATTTATGGGCCTCACTGGTCACCTTTGACAGAGACAGAATACCGCGAATTTGGGCATTCATCCGAGTGGCCCCTTCCACTATGTACCCGATATACATATGCGCTTTTGCGTCGAGCTGCTCCTTGTAGCGATCCGCCAACAGCTGCACGTAACTGGACATTGTGCGTAACGGCTCCTGGAGATCATGAGAGATGGCATGGGCGAACTGCTGCAGCTCCCGGTTGCTCCTTGCCAGTTCTGCGGCATTGTATTGCAGATCCTTTTCGGCCTGCTTGCGCTCGGTAATGTCAGCGCTTATTCCTAGCCTACCAATTTTTTTGCCATTGACATCTTTCAGTATTGTACTGAGTATTAAAGCCGGTATGGTGCTTCCATCTTTTCTTTTAACATTAAATTCTCCTTCCCAATGACCTTCTCTAAATACCGTACTGCTAATATTTGTCGCGAGGCTTTTCATTGCTTCGGGAGCTAATAATTCCACAATATTTTTCCCAATTACCTCTTCGCTTTTCCATTGATAGAGCTCTTCCGAATAGTTGCTCCAATATATTATTTTGTCATTCAAATCTACCGCAATAACTCCATTGTGAACCTGTTCGAGTATCGATGCCTGAAAAGCCAGTTCCTCCTTTGCTCTCTTGTGCTCGGTAATGTCACGAATGATGCCTGTGAACCGCACCTGACCGTCACCTTTCCAAGAGGAGAGGGCAAGCTCCATGGGAAACTCGCTTCTGTCCCGCCTAAGTCCTACCAATTCCCTCGTTGAGCCGATGTGCTTTGGTTGACCGGTACTCAATAAGTTAGGGACCGCCTTTTTGTGAGATTCCCAATATCTTTGCGGCATCAGCCGTTTGAGGTCTTTCTCCATCATCTCTTTGGCAGAATAGCCAAACATTTTCTCTGCAGCCCGATTCCAGAAGATTATTTTCCCCCTTTTATCAATCGAGATGATGGCATCCGGGGTGGTTTCAACAATGGATGAGAATAAATTCTCTTGATGCTCTAAAATTCTTCGATCCTCCAATAACTGCGGCCGTTCAGCCCCCAGCCGTTAAAATCGCCGCGATCGCTTGCATGAGCAGACCTGGAACTTGTCGATCTGCCTGCCATCAAAGCAAGAAATTGGCCTGCCAGCAATTTTTCTGAGCGAATCCTGATAACAAGCCATCAGGGTCCCTAGCATAACCCGGACGATTCGAATGGCTGAGCGTAAAGTACAACCAAAGACTCTTTGAGACAATCGGGTCAGGCCTTACCCACCTGTTTTCGTGTAGGGTATTGTCTCACACTAATCGGTTGAGGGCGCTGGCTGGAGAATTTCGCCTACCGGATTGATCTGGGTCTGGGCACCTTTGTGGTCGCCGGGACCAATCCGGTGGACAGTCTAAGATACGAGTAGAGAGGGAGCAGGTCTTGATTTGACCCTTTCTGAAATCCACGTCTCGGCACCTTGTCAAGGACAATTATTTTTCATCCATAAATATCCTGGGCTTAACCCGTTGCAATGACCGGCGGATTACTCATCTTGCAATTTGCTCAGGATGAACGGGCATTTGGTAATAGCCATCATCAATGAAATTAAATCGTCAGAATGAACAAGATGGTGACTTTTTAGGGGGCGGCAACCGAGTTACATGGCATGACCTCTGGTATGGTGAGGCCCACAACAGTTTCTGATTGTCACGAGGGCATTGAATCTGTGCAACTATTTTCCTGGGCGGACGAAATCCTATTTTTAATAATGTCACGTAATCAGTGAAACTTGTTGGGATGGTTATTGCCGAGTGTCCAAAAAGGATCTGATCATCTACGCCGATGCGTATCTTCTAATAAGGGTGGCTTCTACAAGCGCGGGACCAACGGCGGTTTTAAAGAACAATGTTGAGTGAATGTTTTAGAGGATGATCACGTTGTGGCCTTCAAATTATCTCGCCACCGGTCAGTCAAAGCACAATTGGGCCCCGCAGGAAGCGTAGTGAACTCGGTATCGTAGTAGCCGGAGCCCTCGGGCTACGGCTACCTCGTGGCCGGGAAAAACTACAGGAGTAGGCCGACTTCCACTCAGGTCACAATATGTCACAAATGCAAAAAGGACTCAGAAGTGATCCCACCTGAGTTCCTGATTTTACAGCGGGACCGACGGGGATCGAACCCGCGACCTCCGGCTTGACAGGCCGGCGTTCTAACCAATCTGAACTACGGTCCCAGCAAAGGACAGCCGAAGTTACCCTGGGCAAAAGTTGTTTACTACGGCTAA